>NZ_JAENDM010000076.1:0-11845 GCF_019375075.1 Escherichia sp. XD33 | reverse complement strand
GCGGCGTTTACTGGAAAACTCACTGTCGGCAAAAGTCAGTTGCTGGCTCATCCGGTTACTCATTCTGGGTTCAGGTTACAACACGATGATCTCACATCTCGGACTTATTCGCACCTTCCCTAGACATAACCTTTCACCTGCTTGCAAAGCTTCTGTGTTCTGACATTGCCAAATTGTTGCAATTCTGTATCCAGCCTTCTTTCAGTCATAGCTTCGGGCCGCGATAAGACTCACTGATCTGACCCTGATTCCTCTTGCAGACTTTATAGACCAATTAAAATGCAGTTTCTGCAGGTCAACGTCTGACCATCATTGTCATCACTCTGGCCATTAGAGTAACCTTCTGCATTCATCCTTTTGTAAAAAGTTTATAGACTGGCCCCCTGAATCTCCAGACAACCAATATCACTTAAATAAGTGATAGTCCTGATACAAGTTTTTAGAGTAGTCATTAGTGAACAGATAATTGTTAACTTAGAACCAGTAAAATGCAAACGACGCACCACGCTGGGAAAATCGCTGCTATTCAGCAGAGTTTTGTACCGAGAATTGTGGCCAGCCACTTATTGCTCTCGCGTAAGCAGGTATCCCCATCGTTTACCAGTCCAGCACATCTTGTGGTCAGGCAGAAGAAGAGCAAACTGTTACTGGACTCACTGCATGCATGCATGGTGGAGAAAAATGCCACGCTATCCAAAAATCCAGACTGGGAGAATGGTTCAGCTGTGTACTGAATCAGTGGGGCGCACTCTGTTATTACAGTGTTGACGGTCAGGCGGAGGCAGACATAATGCCGCGGAAAAAGCCCTTTGTGCCATCTGTCTCGGAAATAAAAACTCTTATGACCTTTGTCAAATATTAAGCCCAAAAAGACCTACGCAGCTCCGGGAGCTTCGTTATATCGCGGATTAAAGAACCTGAAACAGTCAGACTGTATCTTGGATTTTACAAACTCTTATTCGGGGATTTTAGCCCCATGACGATTTACGCAGTGAGCTGGCCTCTTTCTACGTGCAGGTATTAGCGCATTCTGGCTTCCCTGAATTCTTTTTCGAGGATCACTCATTCCGTGTCTGACTGCTTCAGGGTTTAATTTTGCTTCTGCTGACTGAATGATGATTGGGCAGCAAGTGCAATATCCCACATAAATCCAGTCAACTCACGAGCCACCGCCGTAATGGCTACTTGTGATTTTTTCCCTTTTGCTGTCAGAGTTCGGTAACGAGAACACAATCGTTGTTGAGCTTTCCATGCAATATCTTTGGAATATTGTGTTACAGAGTCCGGTCGGTAATATATAAGCCATGCACCAACTTTTGCAGGTGTACGATAAGACCAGGCGGCTTCGTAAAGCAGACGTCTCAGTTCGCTGTTTCCAACTTTTGTTATTCCTCTGGGACGAATACTGTTTCCACTGGAATATTCACCTGGCACCAGTCCCAGAAAAGCCATGAGCTGTTTGGGATTGGAAAATCGCGAAAAATCACCCAGTTCAGCAACCAGGGTTATTGCAATTAGCTGACCAACACCTTTTAGAGCCTGCAACTGGCAGACCAGATTGCACAGAGACCACTCAGGTAACAGGCGAGATATTTCCTGGTCGAGTTGAAGTATGCGATCTTCAATCTGCTCCAGACTTTGACAATAGTGTTGAAAAGCAATCTGCTGAGATGGCTGACTAAATGATTGATTAGCTAACCAGGTTCGATGTTTGCCGGTCCAGTGCTTCCCTGCATAACGTTTGTCTGTTCGCAATAGCATGCTCAGAATTCGCTGTCGGGCAACTCTGCTGTCTCGTTTAGCTGCTGCACGGGCTCTGATTAGATCCCGCATAGCTTCATGAGTCAGGTCAGGGATCCAGACAGGGGTAAGTTCACCAGCCCGCAGTAACCTGGCAAGAGAAATTGCGTCCCGATGATCATTTTTGATTCTGTCTGTCGGTGATTTTGGTATCCGGGAAGGGGCAATAACCTGGCATTTTATATTCATCGCTGTGAGTTGATGATATAGCCCAAAACCACAGGGGCCAGCCTCATAGCAGGAAAGAATGTTTCCGTAAAGTCCCTGCAATTTCTGAAATAATCCACGTACAGCCTGGGCTTCGTTGTTAATCGTACCATAATAACGAACTTCGCCAAGCCGTTCAGGTGCAGCAATAGCAACCGCCAACGTTTCTTTATGTACATCCAGCCCGATGTAAGCTGCAATATTTTCCGAATGCATAATGACCTCCTCTGGAATATCCCACCAATGCTATAGTGAGTATATAAAGGTCATACCATCTTTATGTTCTTCGGCGGCGAGCGCAGTGCACTGTTGTATGGGCTTATCGGCACTTGCCTTCTGAACGACATTGATCCGGAAGCGTATCTGCGCCATATTCTGAGCGTACTGCCGGAATAACCTTCCAACCGTATTGATGAACTCCTGCCATGGAACGTAGTTCTCACCAATAAATAAGCATCAATATGATTCTCCATTAACGCTTACCTTTTCTCAGGCTATTTTTGCTTTTTTTTGCTTTTCCCCGCCACTTTATGGTGATTATCACATCAATATACATCGATAGATATTAACGTAACTGAAGTGAGGTGAAGCATGAAATTTGAACGCCATCATGAAATATTGAAACGACTCAGTAAATTCGGTTCTGTAAAAGTATCCGATCTGTCCAATAGCCTCAATGTAACGAAAGAAACTATTCGTTCAGATCTTAATGAACTTGCCAGGCTTGGCTATCTGACTCGATGTCATGGCGGTGCTTTTATCGTCCTAGACTCGCTTGATACTATTGCGAAAAATGAAATCGCTTATGCGCTTGAAAATTATGATACAGCCCAGGGAATAAAAAAAGGCCACTCAACTATGAAAAGTCAAGTATGCGTTATTGGTTCGTTTAATGTTGATATCATCAGTTATTTGCCGAGGCTTCCCACTATCGGAGAATCGCTTCTGGCAAGTAATTTTATATTTTCACCGGGGGGAAAAGGCTGTAACCAGGCGCTGGCAGCAAGCTTTGCCGATACTGATGTTTATTTCATAACAAAAGTAGGTACAGATCACTTTAGTGATTATGCGATCAACTTTATGAATTCGTCTAAGATTTATAAAAGTATAATTTATCAAACGAAAGAAACGCAAACCGGAACTGCCACGATCCTTGTTAATGAAGGTACTGGCGATAATGTTATTGCGATCTATCCCGGTGCCAACATGACAATGTCGTCCGATGAAATAACTATTCAGAAAGAAGCGATTATTAATTCTGATGTCATACTTCTGCAGCTCGAAACAAATTATACCGCTCTGCAACAAGCGATCACATTGGCGCAAAAAAACAGTATCCCGGTCATTATTAACCCGGCACCCTATAATGATATCGTCAACGAACTTATTCAGGATGTTGATTATATCACCCCCAATGAAACAGAAGCTGGTTTACTGTCCGGCATAGACGTACACGATCTTGAATCAGCTAAACGAGCTGCAGAAGCTATCCACAATAAAGGGGTAAAAAACACGGTTATCACGCTCGGTAGCAAGGGCTCGCTCGCATTTGATGGCAAAAAATTCATTCATTCGCCAGCGTTTCCAGCGGTCGTTAAAAATACGGCAGGAGCCGGGGATGCGTTTAACGGCTCTCTGGCATCAGGACTTGCGAAAGGAAAATCACTGGAATCAGCACTGTGTTATGCCAGCGCCTTTGCATCCCTAGCGGTGGAGACAAGCAATGCTTCCGACATGCCTGAACATGAATCTGTGATACATCGAATTCAGAGTATACATTATCAGCAAACTATTTTTACGCATTAAGAAGGGACAGAGAATGAATAACACCAAAAAATCACTAAAAGTGCTCTTTATTGGGGAATCCTGGCATATTCATATGATTCATTCAAAAGGATATGACAGTTTTACCTCAAGTAAATATGAAGAAGGTGCGACCTGGTTACTCCAGTGTCTGAAAAATAGTCAGGTAGATGTCACCTATATGCCAGCACATACGGTACAAATTGCCTTCCCTGAAGATGTGGCACAGTTAGAACAATATGATGCCATCGTTATTAGTGATATTGGTAGTAATACTTTCCTGCTACAAAATGATACTTTTTATCAGCTTCGCATAAAACCAAACGCTCTCGAACTGATTAAAGAATATGTGAATAACGGTGGTGGGTTATTGATGATTGGCGGCTATCTCTCATTCATGGGAATTGAAGCAAAAGCCAATTATAAAAATACAGTTCTGGCTGATGTGCTCCCGGTTACGATGTTAGATGGTGACGATCGTGTCGAAAAACCAGAGGGTGTTATTGCACAGCCATCACAACCTGAACATCCAGTTATTAAAGGGTTCTCTGAATATCCTTTTTTCCTAGGTTATAACCGGGCGATCGCTAAAGAAAATGCTGAGGTGGTATTAACAATAAACAACGCTCCATTACTGGTCTTTGGTAACTATCACAACGGGAAAATAGCCTGCTTTATGAGTGACCACCGCACTGGGGTACACAGCAGTTTATGTCCTGGCCGTTCTATACCGCGTTGTGGGTAAATATACTGACTCATATTGCAAGATAATAATAATAATGGGGTAACTCCAGTTACTCCATTTACTATAATAGAAGGATTGATGTATGAAAAAGAATAAGTACTCAACTCCCTTATGGATGCTTGCCACGATTCTTGCGGGTATGCTCTCCCCTATGCAATCAGCGGTGAATGGTCAATTAGGTCACTGGTTACAGGATGGTAATGCATGCGCAGTTATCTCCTTTGCCAGTGGTTTAGTCGTGATGTTTTTTATTATTATGGCGCGAAAAGAAACCCGGCAACAATTTGCGGCAATTCCTTCTCTGATTAAAAACCGAAAAGTTCCTCTCTGGAACTGGTTTGCCGGTCTCTGTGGAGCGATGGTGGTATTTTCTGAAGGCGCATCAGCCAGCGCACTCGGGGTCGCAACGTTTCAAACCGCACTGATCTCCGCGCTATTGCTGTCTGGTTTACTTTGCGATCGCTTTGGTATCGGTGTCGACGAGAAAAAATACTTTACCCCTTATCGCATCATCGGTGCATTATTTGCGGTTATTGCTACGATTTTTGTTGTGTCACCTCAGTGGCATTCTACCTCTTTCATCTTACTTGCCATTCTTCCGTTCTTAGCTGGTTTGCTTGCAGGATGGCAGCCCGCTGGAAATGCAAAAGTAGCTGAAGCTACGGGATCCATGCTGGTTTCAATCACCTAGAATTTCATCGTTGGATTTTGTGTTTTAGGCACAGCGCTAGCTATTCGTGTCGCATTAGGGCACGTCACTGTTCAATTACCAGATGTCTGGTGGATGTATCTTGGCGGCCCGCTTGGACTAATGTCTATCGGTTTAATGGCCATTTTGGTCAGAGGTCTGGGGTTACTGATGCTGGGGGTTGCTTCAACGGCGGGCCAGTTACTGGGATCAGTATTGATTGACGTATTAATTCCATCGCTGGGCAATAGCGTTTATCTGGTCACGATCATCGGAACACTGTTTGCACTGGTCGGTGCAATTGTTACCACTATTCCGGAATACAGAACCTCGAAAACAATGAAGAAAATGGAGGTATAATCATGAAAGATTATCTACAAACTGTGACGGGCCCCGTCGCCCGTGAAGATATGGGGCTAACACTTCCTCATGAACATCTGTTCAACGATCTTTCCTCTGTTGTGGATGCTCCTTGCTATCCTTTTTCACAACGGCTTGTTGATAAAAAAGTCACGGCAGAAATCCAGTGGGCATTAAAACACGATCCTTATTGCTGCGCTGATAATATGGACCGCAAACCTATTGAAGATGTGATCTTCGAAATTAATAACTTTATCTCGCTCGGTGGTCGCACCATTGTTGATGCCACAGGGTCTGAGTCTATCGGACGAGATGCGCAGGCATTACGAGAAGTCGCATTAAAAACAGGTCTGAATATTGTTGCTTCCTCCGGTCCCTACCTGGAAAAATTTGAAAGCCAGAGAATTCATAAAACGGTTGATGAACTGGCGACAACGATCGATAAAGAATTGAATCAAGGGATTGGCGATACGGATATTCGTGCCGGAATGATCGGTGAAATAGGTGTTTCACCGACATTTACCGAAGCCGAGCATAACAGCTTACGGGCTGCCTCGCTGGCACAGATTAACAATCCTCATGTGGCGATGAATATTCACATGCCGGGCTGGCTTCGTCGCGGTGATGAAGTACTCGACATTGTGTTAGGTGAAATGGGCGTCTCGCCAAATAAAGTCTCTCTCGCACACTCGGATCCGTCAGGAAAAGACGTGGCGTATCAGCGGAAAATGCTTGATAAAGGTGTCTGGCTGGAATTCGACATGATTGGCCTAGACATTACCTTCCCGAAAGAGGGAATAGCGCCAGGGGTGCAGGAGACTGCCGATGCCGTCGCTCATCTCATTGAGTTGGGATACGCCGATCAGCTTGTTCTCAGCCACGATGTCTTCCTTAAACAAATGTGGGCTAAAAATGGCGGTAATGGCTGGGGATTTGTTCCAGATGTTTTTCTGGCCTATCTGGCGGAGCGCGGCGTCGATAAAACGATCCTCAAAAAACTCTGTATCGATAATCCCGGACGATTATTGACCGCATAAAACCATTATCCCCCGGCACATTGCGCCGGGGGATGTCAATTAATACCCCGCCGTTAAATCATCCACCAAGCGCGAGTCGGATGCGCCGTACAACTCACCATCCGACCCAACCATAATGCTTTGCGTGCTGCCCATCGCCTCATTCAGCGCCACTTTCTGACCTTTTGCATCCAGCAGCTTGAGCGTATCCGGACTAAACCCTTTTCAACACGCAGCTCGTCCGGCAACCACTGATAGTGGAAACGAGGCGCATTGGTCGCTTCGGCAACATTCATTCCACAATTGATGCTGTTCACCACCATTTGCAGCACGGTAGTGATGATCCAGCTACCGGTAACAAAGTGAGTACATAAAGGCCATACTGTCACGAACAGTGCAAAAGTGGCTCTTCCGCAACCTGGGTGAAGATTTTCATGCCAGTGGACTCATTACCCTCCGCCTAAGTAGTTCAAGTCCGGCTCGACCATACATCTGGCGTATCAGCACCTTCAGGCGATTTACATGACCTTCGACAACACCAGTACTCCAGCGACTGCTGATTGCCTCACATATAGCCGCAGCATCAGCTTCCATCCCCGCAGCTACGCACCGAAGTTCTGCTGAGCCGCTTTCGTGGACCCGAGTGAACCAGCTGCTTAGCTGTGATTTATTTTAGGTTTTCAGAATACGGTAGAACTCGAGTACCAGTTGCTGCGCTATTTTCAACTCCGGTTCTTTTTCACACATCAGACTAATAAATCGGAAAGCATAATTTTCTTCACCCCTGATTATTCTCCAGGGCATCAACCAGCGGCTTACCCGGGACACTGAAGGAAGTCTTGCGGCAGTAGTAACCGGTGGGATCCAGCCTTTACGCCATTTGGCAACAGCATCCCTGACGATGGTTTCACTGCCTGTAACCCCCCTGGCCACCATTTCCCGCCATATCCGGCCGGAGTTATAATTACCACATTCTCGTTGCTCTTTTAACCACTCCCTCCATGGGTCCAGAAGCCCTCGCTTTGGAGGCCTAGTTGACATTTCAGGGAATGTTCCTGAACCCACCCAGCGACTGACTGTCACTCGCGACAGGCCTGTAATACGGGATATTTCCCTGAAACTACATCCCTTGTTATGCAGGGCCATAACCTCTGTCCAACGCTGATGCCGTTTTTTGCGGATGTGCTGTTTAAGGCGTTCCAGACGACGGAGCGATGCTACAGGCACAGATATTTCTGGCTCAGGTGATTTCTTCAGTGATAACTCTCTGACAACAAGACGTATCAGAGGCATATGTCTGTACATCATTCGTTCAGGCTCATCACCAATATTTTTTAGCAGGTGCCATCGATCGGCCACCTGTCTGGCCTGAGGTGCACCTTCACGTGCTGCTGTCGCATAGACTCCACTGCGATCACGCGAGACAACCTGTATTTCCGGATATTTTCTGAACCAGGTCGCCAGCGTACGCTGATCACGGCCGGGAAGCAGGACGAGGGGACGGTGAGTATCAAGATTGACTATTAACATACCGCAGCAGTGGCCCCGATGCCACGCCCACTCATCAATACCGACATGAGGCGCGCCTGACTGTTTCGTCTCCGGGGTATTGATAACCCTGCGAAGAAGAGTATCAGCACTGCAACGGAGACCCGCTGCCGTTGCAGCCCGTTTTCCAGCCTCACCTCCAGCTATTAATCCCAGTTGACGTTGTAAATTTTGTAACGCCTGTGAAGACTGCTGGTGTGAACCGGCGAAGGGAGCAAGCGACTCGGCAAAAATTTTACGTGAACAAGCCGGGTTACGGCAGTACCAGTGGCGGACGGAAAATACAAGCCATAGCGTCTGCCCTGAGCAGGGTAGATGCTGTATCCGGCGCCGACGACAACTATGAACAGAGTCGCTACGCTTAAAGCATTCAGGACATTGTGCTGTTTTGCGTTTTCCGTGGAGATGGAGGGTTATACCGTCAGAGCTAATAATTTGTCGACTGCATCGCCATCCGCAAGGTAACTGTAGAAGTGTCTTAAGAGAGTGCATTGCGTTGCCCATAACTTAAAACAGCTTAGATCCTTGTTCGCCAGAAAGTTTCATCCATTTTCTTCCACCCAGGTTGCGGAAGAACCACTTTTCATCCGTCGTTGACAGATGTGAAGTATGCGGGAGAAAAAGTGAATATCTAACTGTAATAACTCAGACCGGTACGAGTACTCGGAACGTCTACAATCATTCAGGGCAAAGTGCTAAAATTTCTCTATCCCGGGATGCCCCTACCAACGCAGCACTCCCGGAGATATCATTACAGCTCTGCAACTGATTTCCGCGACTGAACCGCTCAGTTCCTATCCTTCCAGTTGCCTTCCTGCAGCCCCCCCTCCCTGCTGTATACCCCGGTACCACAACGCGGGCAGCACTTTTCTCCTTCATAATCTTCGTCACACATCACACAAAACCACTTTCTCACCTTCACCGTATAATCCGGAACCGTCATACCCTGCAGATGCAAACGACGGGCCTCTTTCTCTGCCGGGTCAAGCCAGGTGCATCGCAGCAGGATTTTCTCAGCGACAGTCATCTGGTCATGTTCAAACCACGGTGGTTGTCCGTCATTGCCCCGCTGAAGTGTTAACGGGCATCCACAGGACACACAGCACAAAACGTCCTGGCGGTTGTGCTTCGCTGCTTCTTTCGCCGTAACAAAATGGCCTTTGCTGTCATTCGCCATATAACAGTTCAGAATTCGCATATTTCCTCCTGAGTTGTCCGGGGAATACTGAATCCTCCGGTCTGGCAGTGTGTGCAGTACCGCTCCCCATAATAATCGTGGTGACATTGTCTGCAGTGCCAGCTGGCTTTACGCACCACGGGTAAGGCATCCGGTACGAATTGCTGCAGACGTTTAATCAACTGTATTTCTCTGCGCTCCGGCCTGACATAAGGGCACTGTTGACCGTGCTCTGTCAGCCTGTCGTCAGTGTGTTCAAACCAGGGAAGTTCAGTGTCGTATTGCGGATGGTATCTGAGTGCACTGCCACACAAGTGGCAGGTGTAGTTAGCATAAGGTGCGGCCTGTGCAGTACGGGCGCCCGTCAGACGTCCGTTGCCATCAAGAGCGATAAAGGATTTTGCGTACATAGTCATATTCCTCAGCCGCCAGACGACACGCAGGCAACAGCCGTCCCGGTACGGGCAGCGTGGTCAGGGTGTGAATGGCGGTTCAGTTAAAATCTGGACTGGAGTTTGGGTAAAGCAGGCTGGTTGCTGTTACAGCACTGTGGTTGTCACACAATGGAACACTGACGTAAAAAACAGTCAGTGGGCGAGTGGATACATCGTTGCCGCCAGACAACAACCCATACTTTTGGTTTGCCGGATATTGGCGCGCCAGTCGTGCTCAACTCCGGCTACAGCCAAAATTGCGCTCACCGGTGCAGTGAGCTTTGGTATGTTCCTTCGCCAGATAGTCAGCACGTTCCAGCACCTGCTGAAAGCCAGTGTCATCATCGCGTTCCAGCCACACCGCCGGCCAGGCCGGAAAATGCACCAGCGTGGCATGGCACCCGACATCCACTCCCAGGGCACTGCACCACGCCTGTTTAATCATCCCGGCCAGTGATCCCGGAGCACGGTAATCACCGGCACGACACCAGGTATCCCGGTTAACCAGCAGCATCAGGTGATAGTGTTTTTTACCTTTGCACTCCCCAAACTCCCGGGCCCAGACGTAATGCAGGGTGGTGGGATGCACGCGTTTACCTTCCCGATGCTTACGTTTCTGGTAAGCGTCGATTCGGGCTTTCAGGGCATTGATGAAGCGGGATATCACAGCTGCGTCCGTTGCTGCCGGTACATCCGGGAAACGCAGGTCAACCCGCAATGCCGTCAGGCGGGGATGAACATTCAGTGCGTGCCGCACCGTCTCACGAATACGTTGCTGCCAGAAGGGGTTGTATTTGTAGGTCATGGTTAAATCTCCGTATGGTTCATACGGAATAGCCACGTCGTAAAAAATGCGCAGAGTCCCTGAAGTGACCTCCGGCAGGACACTGTCTCAGGCACTCTGTGATAACCCGAACGGTCGTCTCCGGACTGACGGTTGAATTTTCAGCGTTGTTTTTTTAATGTAAAAAACCGGTTACGGGTAAGGCTGTGAGGAGGGAGTGATGGTGATACGCAAAAAGAAGTGCAGGGACTGTGGAAACGCGATTACTCATAATACAGTGTGTTGCCCGTATTGTGGTTCTGTCGACCCCTTCGGCTATTACCGGAATACAGACCGTATCGTTACCATACTGCTGGCACTGATTATTGTGGTCCTGCTGACTACTGTCAGCGTCAGTGTGTATATACTGTGTAGCTGGTGAGATAACGGTTCATGTATCCCCTGAGCTGACAGTGTACCGGGTATATTAAGCGTAACCGACAGGTTCTCCTTCATACCATATTAAATTTTTCCAGGTATTGCCGCTGCCTTATTTCGTCCCATACAGGAAAACTCGTCTGGGTTTCTGACAAATACGCGAAACTCACAGCCCCTCAATATCAACCACACGCTGTAAGCCGGTAATACCTGAAAATCAGCCTATTACCGCCCGCGCCTCCGTTACCGAACGCTCAGGTGACCAGACTGAAGCCCAGCACGCACTCGTAAAATTTGCGGTCAGTTCCGTCAGTCAGTGGGCAACCGCAGAGTTACGGGCTTCCAGGTCCACAGGAGTGAGTCTATAACGCGTGTGGGAAATCATTTTTTCTGGCGTTGACAGAACGCCTTACGGGCTGCTACTTACCCGGTGTCCCGCAATACAGCCTTAGTGTTCCGTTATCGGGGATCCGGACGCACCGCAACAACCGGGGAAGTATTTCTGGTTAGAGCTGTGTCAAGAGGGATTTCTCAGCCCCTCACTCACCGGCTCAGTCTCAGGGCAGAAGCATTAATACACTCAGTTCATGTCTTATACAGGAATGGGCATAGGGGGAGCTGGCGTGTCACTGCTGATTTTACGCATCAGCGTTCATGTATCTGCACTCTGATACAGAATGCTTCACAGCGCTCTGTTACCGGAGAGATTTACTCTCTTAGGTTATTCTGGCAAATCCTTTACGTTACTGGATTTGCCCCTATATTTCCAGACACCTGTTATCACTTAACCCATTACTGGCCTGCTGCCGCAGATATTCCCGTGGCGAGCGATAACCCAGTGCACTATGCGGATGCCATTCGTTATA
>NZ_JAENDM010000075.1:0-11885 GCF_019375075.1 Escherichia sp. XD33 | reverse complement strand
ATAACGGGAGGCGCTGTGGCTGATTTCGATAACCTGTTCGATGCTGCCATTGCCCGCGCCGATGAAACGATACGCGGGTACATGGGAACGTCAGCCACCATGACATCCGGTGAGCAGTCAGGTGCGGTGATACGTGGTGTTTTTGATGACCCTGAAAATATCAGCTATGCCGGACAGGGCGTACGCGTTGAAGGCTCCAGCCCGTCCCTGTTTGTCCGGACTGATGATGTGCGGCAGCTGCGGCGCGGCGACACGCTGACCATCGGTGAGGAAAACTTCTGGATAGACCGGGTTTCGCCGGATGATGGTGGAAGCTGTCATCTCTGGCTTGGTCGGGGCGTACCGCCTGCCGTTAACCGTCGCCGCTGAAAGGGGGATGTATGGCCATAAAAGGTCTTGAGCAGGCCGTTGAAAACCTCAGCCGTATCAGCAAAACGGCGGTGCCGGCTGCTTCAGCAATGGCCATTAACCGCGTGGCCACAACGGCGATTAATCAGTCTTCGTCTCAGGTCGCCCGTAAAACCCGGGTACAGCGAAAACTTGTTAAAGAGCGCTCCCGGCTGAAACGGGCTACGGTCAGAAATCCGAACGCAAAAATTATCGTTAACCGCGGTGATTTGCCTGTTATTAAGCTGGGGATCAGGATGCTCGGTCATCGCCCGAACAGCATACTCAAAGCTGGTCAGCATCGTTATCAGCGGGCATTCATCCAGCGATTAAATAATGGGCGCTGGCATGTTATGCAACGTTTGCCAGAAGCCCGGTATGCGAAGGGCAATGACGATAAGGGAAGGAAAAAGCGTAATCGTCTTCCCATTCAGGTGGTGAAAATTCCGATGGCAGCCCCACTGAAACAGGCTTTTGATGAGAACGTGAACCGTATCCGGCGCGAACGTCTGCCTAAAGAACTGAGCTATGCGCTGAAACAACAACTGAGGATTGTGATAAAGCGATGAAACATACTGAACTCCGTGCAGCCGTACTGGATGCACTGGAGAAGCATGACACCGGGGCGACGCTTTTTGATGGTCGCCCCGCTGTTTTTGATGAGGAAGATTTTCCGGCAATTGCCGTTTATCTCACCGGCGCTGAATACACGGGCGAAGAGCTGGACAGCGATACCTGGCAGGCGGAGCTGCATATTGAAGTTTTCCTGCCTGCTCAGGTGCCGGATTCAGAGCTGGATTCGTGGATGGAGTCCCGGATTTATCCGGTGATGAGCGATATCCCGGCACTGTCAGATTTGATCACCAGTATGGTGGCCAGTGGCTATGACTACCGGCGCGACGATGATGCGGGCCTGTGGAGTTCAGCCGATCTGACTTATGTCATTACCTATGAAATGTGAGGACGATATGCCAACACCAAATCCTCTGGCACCGGTGAAAGGTGCCGGGACCACACTGTGGGTTTATAAGGGGAACGGTGACCCTTATGCGAACCCGCTTTCAGACGTGGACTGGTCGCGTCTGGCAAAAGTTAAAGACCTGACGCCCGGCGAACTGACAGCTGAGTCCTATGACGACAGCTATCTCGATGATGAAGATGCGGACTGGACTGCGACCGGGCAGGGGCAGAAATCAGCCGGAGATACCAGCTTCACGCTGGCGTGGATGCCCGGAGAGCAGGGGCAGCAGGCGCTGCTGGCGTGGTTTAATGAAGGTGATACCCGTGCCTATAAAATCCGCTTCCCGAACGGCACGGTCGATGTGTTCCGTGGCTGGGTCAGCAGTATCGGTAAAGCGGTGACGGCTAAGGAAGTGATCACCCGCACGGTGAAGGTCACCAATGTGGGACGCCCGTCGATGGCTGAAGATCGCAGTACGGTGACGGCAGCAACCGGCATGACGGTAACGCCAGCCAGTGCTTCCGTAGTGAAAGGGCAGAGCACCACGCTGACCGTGGCATTCCAGCCGGAAGGTGTAACCGACAAGAGCTTCCGTGCGGTGTCAGCGGATAAAACAAAAGCCACCGTGTCGGTCAGTGGTATGACCATCACCGTGAAAGGCGTTGCTGCAGGTAAGGTCAACATTCCGGTTGTATCCGGTAATGGTGAGTTTGCTGCGGTTGCAGAAATTACCGTCACCGCCAGTTAATCCGGAGAGTCAGCGATGTTCCTGAAAACCGAATCATTTGAACATAACGGTGTGACCGTCACGCTTTCTGAACTGTCAGCCCTGCAGCGCATTGAGCATCTCGCCCTGATGAAACGGCAGGCAGAACAGGCGGAGTCAGACAGCAACCGGAAGTTTACTGTGGAAGACGCCATCAGAACCGGCGCGTTTCTGGTGGCGATGTCCCTGTGGCATAACCATCCGCAGAAGACGCAGATGCCGTCCATGAATGAAGCCGTTAAACAGATTGAGCAGGAAGTGCTTACCACCTGGCCCACGGAGGCAATTTCTCATGCTGAAAACGTGGTGTACCGGCTGTCCGGTATGTATGAGTTTGTTGTGAATAATACCCCTGAACAGACAGAGGACGCCGGGCCTGCAGAGCCTGTTTCTGCGGGAAAGTGTTCGACGGTGAGCTGAGTTTTGCCCTGAAACTGGCGCGTGAGATGGGGCGACCCGACTGGCGTGCCATGCTTGCCGGGATGTCATCCACGGAGTATGCCGACTGGCACCGCTTTTACAGTACCCATTATTTTCATGATGTTCTGCTGGATATGCACTTTTCCGGGCTGATGTACACCGTACTCAGCCTGTTTTTCAGCGATCCGGATATGCATCCGCTGGATTTCAGTCTGCTGAACCGGCGCGAGGCTGACGAAGAGCCTGAAGATGATGTGCTGATGCAGAAAGCGGCAGGGCTTGCCGGAGGTGTCCGCTTTGGCCCGGACGGGAATGAAGTTATCCCCGCTTCCCCGGATGTGGCGGACATGACGGAGGATGACGTAATGCTGATGACAGTATCAGAAGGGATCGCAGGAGGAGTCCGGTATGGCTGAACCGGTAGGCGATCTGGTCGTTGATTTAAGTCTGGATGCGGCCAGATTTGACGAGCAGATGGCCAGAGTCAGGCGTCATTTTTCCGGTACGGAAACTGATGCGAAAAAAACAGCGGCAGTCGTTGAACAGTCGCTGAGCCGACAGGCGCTGGCTGCACAGAAAGCGGGGATTTCCGTCGGGCAGTATAAAGCCGCCATGCGTATGCTGCCTGCACAGTTCACCGACGTGGCCACGCAGCTTGCAGGCGGGCAAAGTCCGTGGCTGATCCTGCTGCAACAGGGTGGTCAGGTTAAGGACTCCTTCGGCGGGATGATCCCCATGTTCCGGGGGCTTGCCGGTGCGATCACCCTGCCGATGGTCGGGGCCACCTCGCTGGCGGTGGCGACCGGTGCGCTGGCGTATGCCTGGTATCAGGGTAACTCAACCCTGTCCGATTTCAACAAAACGCTGGTCCTTTCCGGTCATCAGTCGGGTCTGACGGCAGATCGTATGCTGGTCCTGTCCAGAGCCGGGCAGGCGGCAGGGCTGACGTTTAACCAGACCAGCGAGTCACTCAGTGCACTGGTTAAGGCGGGGGTAAGCGGTGAGGCTCAGATTGCGTCCATCAGCCAGAGTGTGGCGCGTTTCTCTTCTGCATCCGGTGTGGAGGTGGACAAGGTCGCTGAAGCCTTCGGGAAGCTGACCACTGACCCGACGTCGGGGCTGACGGCGATGGCGCGCCAGTTCCATAACGTGACGGCGGAGCAGATTGCGTATGTTGCTCAGTTGCAGCGTTCCGGCGATGAAGCCGGGGCATTGCAGGCGGCGAACGAAGCCGCAACGAAAGGGTTTGATGACCAGACCCGCCGCCTGAAAGAGAACATGGGCACGCTGGAGACCTGGGCAGACAGGACAGCGCGGGCATTCAAATCCATGTGGGATTCGGTGCTGGATATTGGTCGCCCGGACACTGCCCAGGGAATGCTGGAGAAAGCAGAAAAGGCTTTTGATGAGGCGGACAAAAAATGGCAGTGGTATCAGAGCCGGAGCCACCGGCGCGGTAAAACCTCAGCATTTCTTGCCAATCTCCGGGGAGCATGGGAGGACAGAGCGAATGCGCAACTTGGGCTTTCCGCCGCCACGTTGCAGGCCGATCTTGAAAAGGCCAGAGAGATGGCAGCAAAGGACTGGGCCGAGTCTGAGGCATCACGGCTGAAATATACCGAAGAGGCGCAGAAGGCTTACGAACGCCTGCAGACGCCGCTGGAGAAATATACCGCCCGTCAGGAAGAACTGAACAAGGCACTGAAAGACGGGAAAATCCTGCAGGCAGATTACAACACGCTGATGGCGGCGGCGAAAAAGGATTATGAAGCGACGCTGAAAAAGCCGAAACAGTCCGGCGTGAAGGTGTCTGCGGGCGATCGTCAGGAAGACAGTGCTCATGCTGCCCTGCTGACGCTTCAGGCAGAACTCCGGACGCTGGAGAAGCATGCCGGAGCGAATGAGAAAATCAGCCAGCAGCGCCGGGATTTGTGGAAGGCAGAAAGTCAGTTCGCGGTACTGGAGGAGGCGGCACAACGTCGCCAGCTGTCCGCACAGGAGAAATCCCTGCTGGCGCATAAAGATGAGACGCTGGAGTACAAACGCCAGCTGGCTGCACTTGGCGACAAGGTTACGTATCAGGAGCGCCTGAACGCGCTGGCGCAGCAGGCGGATAAATTCGCACAGCAGCAACGGGCAAAACGGGCCGCCATTGATGCGAAAAGCCGGGGGCTGACTGACCGGCAGGCAGAACGGGAAGCCACGGAACAGCGCCTGAAGGAACGGTATGGCGATAATCCGCTGGCGCTGAATAACGTCATGTCAGAGCAGAAAAAGACCTGGGCGGCTGAAGACCAGCTTCGCGGGAGCTGGATGGCAGGCCTGAAGTCCGGCTGGAGTGAGTGGGAAGAGAGCGCCACGGACAGTATGTCGCAGGTAAAAAGTGCAGCCACGCAGACCTTTGATGGTATTGCACAGAATATGGCGGCGATGCTGACCGGCAGTGAGCAGAACTGGCGCAGCTTCACCCGTTCCGTGCTGTCCATGATGACAGAAATTCTGCTTAAGCAGGCAATGGTGGGGATTGTCGGGAGTATCGGCAGCGCCATTGGCGGGGCTGTTGGTGGCGGCGCATCCGCGTCAGGCGGTACAGCCATTCAGGCCGCTGCGGCGAAATTCCATTTTGCGACCGGGGGATTTACGGGAACCGGCGGCAAATATGAGCCAGCGGGGATTGTTCACCGTGGTGAGTTTGTCTTCACGAAGGAGGCAACCAGCCGGATTGGCGTGGGGAATCTTTACCGGCTGATGCGCGGCTATGCCACCGGCGGTTATGTCGGTACACCGGGCAGCATGGCAGACAGCCGGTCGCAGGCGTCCGGGACGTTTGAGCAGAATAACCATGTGGTGATTAACAACGACGGCACGAACGGGCAGATAGGGCCACAGGCGCTGAAGGCTGTTTATGACGTAGCCCGTAAGGCGGCAATGGATGTTGTGACCGGGCAGATGCGCGATGGTGGTCTGTTCTCCGGAGGTGGACGATGAAAACCTTCCGCTGGAAAGTGAAACCCGGGATGGATGTGACATCTGCTCCTTCCGTCAGGGAGGTGCGCTTTGGTGATGGCTATTCCCAGCGTGCGCCTGCCGGGCTGAACGCTGACCTGAAAACGTACAGCGTGACGCTGTCTGTCTCCCGTGAGGAGGCCACGGCGCTGGAGTCGTTTCTGGCTGAGCACGGGGGCTGGAAGGCCTTTCTGTGGACGCCGCCTTATGGTTACAGGCAGATAAAGGTGACCTGCGCAAAATGGTCGTCGCAGGTCAGTATGTTGCGTGTTGAGTTCAGCGCAGAGTTTAAACAGGTGGTGAACTGATGCAGGATATCCGGCAGGAAACACTGAATGAATGCACCCGTGCGGAGCAGTCGGCCAGCGTGGTGCTCTGGGAAATCGATCTGACAGAGGTCGGTGGAGAACGTTATTTTTTCTGTAATGAGCAGAACGAAAAAGGTGAGCCGGTCACCTGGCAGGGGCGACAGTATCAGCCGTATCCCATTCAGGGGAGTGGTTTTGAACTGAATGGCAAAGGCACCAGTACGCGCCCCACGCTGACGGTTTCTAACCTGTACGGTATGGTCACCGGGATGGCGGAAGATCTGCAGAGTCTGGTCGGCGGAACGGTGGTCCGGCGTAAGGTTTACGCCCGTTTTCTGGATGCGGTGAACTTCGTCAACGGAAACAGCGATGCCGATCCGGAGCAGGAGGTGATCAGCCGCTGGCGCATTGAGCAGTGCAGCGAACTGAGCGCAGTCAGTGCCTCTTTTGTACTGTCCACGCCGACGGAAACGGACGGCGCTGTTTTTCCGGGGCGTATCATGCTGGCCAACACCTGCACCTGGACCTATCGCGGTGATGAGTGCGGTTATCACGGTCCGGCAGTCGCGGATGAATATGATCAGCCGACGTCCGATATCACGAAGGATAAATGCAGCAAATGCCTGAGCGGCTGTAAGTTTCGCAATAACGTCGGCAACTTTGGCGGCTTCCTTTCCATTAACAAACTTTCGCAGTAAATCCCATGACACAGACAGAATCTGCGATTCTGGCGCACGCCCGGCGATGTGCGCCAGCGGAGTCGTGCGGCTTCGTGGTAAGCACGCCGGAGGGGGAAAGATATTTCCCCTGCGTGAATATCTCCGGTGAGCCGGAGGCGTATTTCCGTATGTCGCCGGAAGACTGGCTGCAGGCAGAAATGCAGGGTGAGATTGTGGCGCTGGTCCACAGCCACCCCGGTGGTCTGCCCTGGCTGAGTGAGGCCGACCGGCGGCTGCAGGTGCAGAGTGATTTGCCGTGGTGGCTGGTCTACCGGGGGACGATTCATAAGTTCCGCTGTGTGCCGCATCTCACCGGGCGGCGCTTTGAGCACGGTGTGACGGACTGTTACACACTGTTCCGGGATGCTTATCATCTGGCGGGGATTGAGATGCCGGACTTTCATCGTGAGGATGACTGGTGGCGTAACGGCCAGAATCTCTATCTGGATAATCTGGAGGCAACGGGGCTGTATCAGGTGCCGTTGTCAGCGGCGCAGCCGGGCGATGTGCTGCTGTGCTGTTTTGGTTCATCGGTGCCGAATCATGCCGCTATTTACTGCGGCGACGGCGAGCTGCTGCACCATATTCCTGAACAACTGAGCAAACGAGAGAGGTATACCGACAAATGGCAGCGACGCACACACTCCCTCTGGCGTCACCGGGCATGGCACGTATCTGCCTTTACGGGGATTTGCAACGATTTGGCCGCCGCATCGACCTTCGTGTGAAAACGGGGGCCGAAGCCATCCGGGCGCTGGCCATGCAGATCCCGGCGTTTCGTCAGAAACTGAGCGATGGCTGGTATCAGGTGCGCATTGCCGGGCGTGATGCAGGCGAAAACGAATTATCAGCCCGTCTTAATGAGCCGCTGAAAAATGGTGCCGTGATCCACATCGTTCCGCGTCTTGCGGGAGCAAAAAGTGGCGGTGTGTTTCAGGCGGTGCTGGGTGCGGCGCTGATTGCAGTGGCGTGGTGGAACCCTGCAGGCTGGCTGGGAGCTACGGCTTTATCGGGCATGTATGCTGCGGGGGCCAGTATGATCCTTGGTGGTGTGGCGCAGATGCTGGCACCGAAAGCCAGAACTCCCCGTACACAGACAACGGATAACGGCAAACAGAACACCTATTTCTCCTCACTGGATAACATGGTTGCCCAGGGCAATGTTCTGCCGGTTCTGTACGGTGAAATGCGCGTGGGGTCGCGGGTGGTCTCTCAGGAGATCAGCACGGCAGACGAAGGGGATGGTGGTCAGGTTGTGGTGATTGGTCGCTGATGAAAAACGTTTATGTGAAACCGCCTCCGGGCGGTTTTGTCGTTTATGGAGCGTGAGGAATGGGTAAAGGCAGCAGTAAGGGGCATACTCCGCGCGAAGCGAAGGACAACCTGAAGTCCACGCAGTTGCTGAGTGTGATCGATGCCATCAGCGAAGGGCCGGTTGAAGGTCCGGTGGATGGATTAAAAAGCGTGCTGCTGAACAGTACGCCGGTGCTGGACAGTGAGGGGAATACCAATATATCCGGCGTCACGGTGGTGTTCCGGGCCGGTGAGCAGGAGCAGTCACCGCCGGAGGGATTTGAATCCTCCGGCTCCGAGACGGTGCTGGGTACGGAAGTGAAATATGACACGCCGATCACCCGCACCATTACGTCTGCAAACATTGACCGACTGCGTTTTACCTTCGGCGTGCAGGCACTGGTGGAAACCACCTCAAAGGGGGACAGGAATCCGTCGGAAGTCCGCCTGCTGGTTCAGATACAGCGTAATGGTGGCTGGGTGACGGAAAAAGACATCACCATTAAGGGCAAAACCACCTCGCAGTATCTGGCCTCGGTGGTGGTGGATAACCTGCCGCTGCGCCCGTTTAATATCCGGATGCGCAGGATGACGCCGGACAGCACCACAGACCAGCTGCAGAACAAAACGCTCTGGTCGTCATACACCGAAATCATCGATGTGAAACAGTGCTACCCGAACACGGCACTGGTCGGCGTGCAGGTGGACTCGGAGCAGTTCGGCAGCCAGCAGGTGAGCCGTAATTATCATCTTCGCGGGCGTATTCTGCAGGTGCCGTCGAACTATAACCCGCAGACGCGGCAATACAGCGGTATCTGGGACGGGACGTTTAAACCGGCATACAGCAACAACATGGCCTGGTGTCTGTGGGATATGCTGACCCATCCGCGCTACGGCATGGGGAAACGTCTTGGTGCGGCGGATGTGGATAAATGGGCGCTGTATGTCATCGGCCAGTACTGCGACCAGTCGGTGCCGGACGGCTTTGGCGGCACGGAGCCGCGCATCACCTGTAATGCGTACCTGACCACACAGCGCAAGGCGTGGGATGTGCTCAGTGATTTCTGCTCGGCGATGCGCTGTATGCCGGTATGGAACGGGCAGACGCTGACGTTCGTGCAGGACCGACCATCAGATAAGGTGTGGACCTATAACCGCAGTAATGTGGTGATGCCGGATGATGGCGCGCCGTTCCGCTACAGCTTCAGCGCCCTGAAAGACCGCCATAATGCCGTTGAGGTGAACTGGATTGACCCGGACAACGGCTGGGAGACGGCGACAGAGCTTGTGGAGGATACGCAGGCCATTGCCCGTTACGGTCGTAACGTCACGAAGATGGATGCCTTTGGCTGTACCAGCCGGGGGCAGGCACACCGCGCCGGGCTGTGGCTGATTAAAACAGAACTGCTGGAAACGCAGACCGTGGATTTCAGCGTGGGTGCCGAAGGGCTTCGCCATGTGCCGGGTGATGTTATTGAAATCTGCGATGATGACTATGCGGGGATCAGCACCGGCGGGCGCGTGCTGGCGGTGAACAGCCAGACCCGGACGCTGACGCTCGACCGTGAAATCACGCTGCCATCCTCCGGCACCACGCTGATAAGCCTGGTTGACGGAAGTGGCAATCCGGTCAGCGTGGAGGTCCAGTCCGTCACCGACGGCGTGAAGGTGAAAGTGAGCCGGGTTCCTGACGGCGTTGCCGAGTACAGCGTGTGGGGGCTGAAGCTGCCGACGCTGCGCCAGCGCCTGTTCCGCTGTGTGAGTATCCGTGAGAACGACGACGGTACGTATGCCATCACTGCAGTGCAGCATGTACCGGAGAAAGAAGCCATCGTGGATAACGGGGCGCACTTTGACGGTAACCAGAGCGGCACGGTGAATGGTGTCACGCCGCCAGCAGTGCAGCATCTGACCGCCGAAGTCACCGCAGACAGCGGGGAATACCAGGTGCTGGCCCGCTGGGACACGCCGAAGGTGGTGAAGGGGGTGAGCTTTATGCTTCGCCTGACCGTGGCAGCGGATGACGGCAGTGAGCGGCTGGTCAGCACGGCCCGGACGACGGAAACCACTTACCGCTTCACACAACTGGCTCTGGGGAACTACAGGCTGACAGTCCGGGCAGTAAATGCATGGGGACAGCAGGGCGATCCGGCGTCGGTATCGTTCCGGATTGCCGCACCGGCAGCGCCGTCGCGGATTGAGCTGACGCCGGGCTATTTTCAGATAACCGCCACGCCGCATCTTGCGGTTTATGATCCGACGGTACAGTTTGAGTTCTGGTTCTCGGAAAAGCGGATTGCGGATATCAGGCAGGTTGAAACCACAGCCCGCTATCTTGGTACGGCGTTGTACTGGATAGCCGCCAGTATCAATATCAAACCGGGCCATAATTATTATTTTTACGTTCGCAGTGTGAACACCGTTGGCAAATCGGCATTCGTGGAGGCTGTTGGTCAGCCGAGTGATGACGCATCCGGCTATCTGGATTTTTTCAAAGGCGAGATAGGGAAAACCCATCTGGCTCAGGAGCTGTGGACGCAGATTGATAACGGTCAGCTTGCGCCTGACCTGGCTGAAATCAGGACGTCCATTACGGATGTCAGCAATGAAATCACACAGACCGTCAATAAGAAACTGGAAGACCAGAGTGCAGCGATCCAGCAGATACAGAAGGTTCAGGTTGATACAAATAATAACCTGAACAGCATGTGGGCCGTGAAACTGCAGCAGATGCAGGACGGACGCCTTTATATTGCGGGTATCGGTGCCGGTATTGAGAATACGCCAGCAGGAATGCAGAGTCAGGTGCTGCTGGCGGCAGACAGGATTGCGATGATTAATCCTGCGAATGGCAACACAAAGCCGATGTTTGTTGGTCAGGGTGATCAGATATTCATGAACGAAGTGTTCCTGAAACGCCTGACGGCCCCCACCATTACCAGCGGTGGAAATCCACCGGCATTTTCCCTGACACCGGACGGAAAGCTGACTGCTAAAAATGCGGATATCAGCGGTAACGTGAATGCGAACGCCGGGACGCTCAACAACGTCACGATTAATGAAAACTGTCGGGTTCTGGGAAAACTGTCTGCGAACCAGATTGAAGGCGATCTCGTTAAAACAGTGGGCAAAGCTTTCCCCCGGGACTCCCGTGCACCGGAGCGGTGGCCATCAGGGACCATTACCGTCAGGGTTTATGACGATCAGCCGTTTGACCGGCAGATTGTTATTCCCGCGGTGGCGTTTCGTGGCGCTAAACATGAGCGGGAGAATAACGATATTTATTCGTCATGCCGCCTGATAGTGAAGAAAAACGGTGCTGAAATTTATAACCGTACCGCGCTGGATAATACGCTGGTTTATACAGGTGTTATTGATATGCCTGCCGGTCGCGGTCACATGACGCTGGAGTTTTCGGTATCAGCGTGGCTGGTAAATGACTGGTATCCCACAGCCAGTATCAGTGATTTGCTGGTTGTGGTGATGAAGAAATCCACAGCAGGTATCACGATTAGCTGAATTTTCATAACCCATATGCGGGCGCCATTTCTGGCGCCTTTTTTATTGCAGAAAAGCGAGAGGTAATTATGCGTAAAGTTTGTGCAGCCATTTTGTCCGCAGCCATCTGTCTGGCCGTATCCGGTGCGCCTGCATGGGCGTCTGAACATCAGTCCACACTGAGCGCGGGGTATCTTCATGCCCGTACGAACGCTCCCGGCAGCGATAATCTGAACGGGATTAACGTGAAATACCGTTATGAGTTTACGGACACGCTGGGGCTGATTACGTCATTCAGTTATGCCAACGCTGAAGATGAGCAAAAAACGCATTACAGCGATACCCGCTGGCATGAGGATTCCGTGCGTAACCGCTGGTTCAGCGTGATGGCGGGGCCGTCTGTACGCATGAATGAATGGTTCAGCGCGTATGCGATGGCGGGTGTGGCTTACAGCCGTGTGTCGACTTTCTCCGGGGATTATCTCCGCGTAACTGACAACAAGGGGAAAACGCACGATGTGCTGACC
>NZ_JAENDM010000074.1:0-12070 GCF_019375075.1 Escherichia sp. XD33 | reverse complement strand
TGCCGTTACGCACCACCCCGTCAGTAGCTGAACAGGAGGGACAGCTGATAGAAACAGAAGCCACTGGAGCACCTCAAAAACACCATCATACACTAAATCAGTAAGTTGGCAGCATCACCCATGAAGCACGGTTGTTTTGCGGTAGGTTAAGATCAAAATTGCGCTGATTAATCCTGGTTATCGGGAGAAGCTCGGTGATAAAAAGCGAATTATCTCTCGCCGCAAACAAACTATCACATGAATATTATCATCATAATGAATTTATTGTTTGGCCTTTACGAATCAGGATAATAGATAACCGGGCACGTTTTTTAATGTTAACAAGTTAAAACCATCAGATTTCATTGAATAAATATTGGTTGTGTGATTTTGCATTCTGCAGGAAGGGATATCATTTAATTATAAATTAAATGAATGTGATTTCTGTTTTTCATTAAGTATTCCTAACAACTTAATGTAGATAATTTAAATGTCTCCAGGCTATTTCACCAGGTTATCATTTGATGCTAACCTTCTGACACATGCAGTGGAGTTGTTGTGCAGCAGGAGTATGCTGATATGAAAGTGAATGCTAAGGATAATTTATTCGCTTAATCTATTAATTTGCTGGAAATATTTAAGGAATGAATATCCTGAATAAACCATCATAATTTTTAGACAGTGGATGTGGAGGGAATATGTTGCCAGGATGCTGCAAAAATGGAATTGTTATCAGTAAAATACCTGTTATGCAAGCAGGGTTAAAAGAGGTCATGAGGACTCACTTCCCTGAATATGAAATAATATCCAGCGCCTCTGCGGAGGACCTTACCTTATTACAATTACGCCGTTCCGGATTAGTCATTGCTGATTTAGCCGGTGAAAGTGAAGATCCACGTTCTGTTTGTGAACATTATTATTCTTTAATCTCACAATATCGGGAAATTCACTGGGTTTTCATGGTGTCACGCTCCTGGTATTCCCAGGCAGTAGAACTGCTCATGTGCCCTACGGCGACGTTATTGTCTGATGTTGAACCCATTGAGAATCTGGTCAAGACCGTACGTTCCGGCAATACGCACGCAGAGCGTATCAGCGCCATGCTGACCTCTCCGGCAATGACTGAAACTCATGATTTTAGCTATCGCTCCGTCATTCTCACTCTTTCAGAGCGCAAGGTACTGCGGCTATTAGGTAAAGGATGGGGCATCAACCAGATAGCTTCATTGCTTAAGAAAAGTAATAAAACTATCAGCGCCCAAAAAAACAGTGCGATGCGTCGACTGGCAATTCACAGCAACGCTGAAATGTATGCATGGATAAATAGCGCGCAGGGTGCAAGAGAACTTAACTTGCCTTCTGTTTATGGAGATGCCGCAGAATGGAACACAGCCGAATTAAGAAGAGAAATGTCGCACTCATAGAAAAATGCGTCATGAGTAGTATCGGTATTGAGAGTTTATTCAGAAAGTTTGCGGGTAACCCTTATAAGCTCCATACCTATACCAGTCAGGAGTCATTTCAGGATGCCATGACGCGGATCTCGTTTGCGGCGGTCATTTTTTCTTTTTCTGCCATGAGAAGTGAGCGCAGAGAGGGATTATCTTGCCTGACTGAACTGGCGATTAAGCTTCCGCGTACCCGGCGTTTAGTTATTGCGGATGATGATATTGAAGCTCGGCTGATTGGTTCATTGTCGCCATCACCGCTGGACGGTGTATTAAGTAAAGCGTCAACGCTGGAGATTTTTCATCAGGAACTCTTTTTGTCATTAAATGGTGTACGTCAGGCGACCGACCGACTGAACAATCAGTGGTACATTAACCAAAGCCGGACGCTAAGCCCGACGGAGAGAGAAATATTGCGCTTTATGTCGCGTGGTTACTCAATGACACAAATTGCCGAGCAGCTTAAACGTAATATCAAAACGATCCGTGCGCATAAATTTAATATGATGTCGAAACTGGGCGTCAGTTCTGATGCAGGGTTGTTGGAGGCCGCAGATATTCTGTTATGTATGCGGCATTGCGAAGCAAGTAATGTGTTGCATCCCTATTAATCCGCATGATGCCGGGTTTATTTCCCCGGCAGTGCTTTCATTTCAGCGTACAATCGCCACATTGCTGCACATCCGGTAAGCGATAACGCTGGCAGCAAGTGCGGCGCACCAGCAGGCCGTCGCGCAGTACCACGGTACGCCAGAGTGGATTATCTTCACCGGTAGTAAGCGTTTTCTCAAAAAAGAGGGCATGGCGCAGCGATTCAACCGTCGCCTCGCCGAGCAGCTGTTTCATCTCAGTCAGATACCAGTTGATCAAATAACCGGTATTACTCCAGATAAGTTTGCCGTTGATCTCTCCCGTCGCTTCTAGTGCCTGCACAACCGGAACCAGCGCCTGGCTGATTAACGTTTCCATTCGCTGCTGCGGCGAATGTGGTGTTGCGTTTTTATCTTCACACACATCGACCCAGAAACAGGCGGCACGGCCGGTTTCGTGAAACTCAACGTGGAAATGTTCCGGCGACACATCTAACGCTTTTTCCTGCGTCAGCAGCGCCAGCATTAATGGTGGCACCATCAGGCCGATATACCATTGCGCCCATAGTGAGATCAGCGGCTTGTTCTCGCGGATCATCGTTGGTTGGTTGCGATAGATATGATCGGAATAGACCGCCAGTAGAGAACTTAGCGCATTCGGTGATGACCATTGCGCCAGCGTCATGGCGCGAAGCGGGGCGGGTTCATCCAGACGGATAAACTCCAGCAAATGTTCACGATGTTCGGCGATCGTCGCCCGTACGGCTTGTGCAAGCCCAGCATCCTGCGGCTGGAGATGCGTTCGCCAGATGACATCTTCATAGAGCGGTGCGGAACGATAGGCCATAATCGGGATAGTAATCTAAATGATAATGATTGCTAATCCTAGCGATAGGTTTACCCGATAGCAAGGGATTTCTCTGGCTTGCAAATGATAAAAATTATCATATGATATTGGTTATCATTATCAATGAAAGAGATGAAACCATGTTGCAACGTACGCTGGGCAGTGGCTGGGGAGTGTTGCTGCCGGGATTGCTGATTGCAGGGCTGATGTATGCGGATTTATCGCCGGATCAATGGCGGATTGTCATTCTGATGGGATTGATATTGACGCCGGTGATGCTGTATCACAAACAGTTACGGCATTACGTTTTGCTACCATCGTGCCTGGCGCTTATTGCTGGCATCATGCTGATGCTAATGAATTTGAATCAGGGATGAAAAATCAAGGAAGAAACAAGAAAGGAAGTAAAGATAATTGGTGCGAGGGGGGGGACTTGAACCCCCACGTCCGTAAGGACACTAACACCTGAAGCTAGCGCGTCTACCAATTCCGCCACCTTCGCACAGTCATCTTACTTTTTTGATATCGCCTCGTTTGGTGCGAGGGGGGGGACTTGAACCCCCACGTCCGTAAGAACACTAACACCTGAAGCTAGCGCGTCTACCAATTCCGCCACCTTCGCCCAGTGCGAGCAATATCAACGTGGTTTTTGGTGCGAGGGGGGGGACTTGAACCCCCACGTCCGTAAGGACACTAACACCTGAAGCTAGCGCGTCTACCAATTCCGCCACCTTCGCATACCATCAATTCTTAAAAAGAATTGCTACCACGGAGGCGCATTCTAGTGGTTTTCAGCTTTTCGTCAATAGTTAATTATCGCCGGAGGTGTAATTGCTGGAAAAATGTCCATCAGGAAACTAACGTGCAGGTTTTGTAGGTCGGATAAGGCGTTCACGCCGCATCCGACACGGTATTTGGGTGCAGATGCCAGATGCGACGCGGGCGCGTCTTATCTGGCCTACGAAGGGCTAACGTGCAGGTTTTGTAGGTTGTATAAGGCGAGCACGCCGCATCCGACAAGGCTTGCGGCGGGATACTTAACCTTTCTTCGCCTGGCGGGTCATAATGGCGCGATACACCTTGAAGCGCCCGGTTTGCGCGATAACTTCATGGAAGCCAAATGTCTCATCCAGCACGTCCGGGTAAGGCAGGAAGGCGTTCGCTACAATTCGCAGCTCGCCGCCGCTATTAAGATGACGCACCGCGCCGCGAATCAGCGTTTGCGCCGCATCCAGGCTGGTTTGCATCCCATCGTGGAACGGCGGGTTGGAGATGATCATATCAAAACGACCTTTCACCTCGGAAAAGACGTTGCTGGCAAAGACTTCACCTTCAACACCGTTGGCCGCAAGCGTCGCACGGCTGGCTTCTACCGCCGGGGCAGAGACATCGCACAAGGTGAGACGAATTTTCGGCGAATGGCGCGCAAAGGCAACTGAAAGCACACCCGCGCCACAGCCGACATCCAGCACTTTACCTTTCGTGTGCGGGGTTAACGTCGAGAGCAGCAACTGGCTACCGACATCCAGACCGTCGCGGCTAAACACGCCAGGCAGCGTTTTGACCGTCAGGCCATCGACGCTGTATTCGCCCCAGAATTTATCCGCATCAAATACTGGCTGTTTTTCCAGACGACCAAAATAGAGGCCACAGCGACGAGCGCTGTCGACTTTATTCAACGGCGCATAATCTGCCAGCATCTGCTCGGCGCTGCGCACGCCGCTGCGGTTCTCGCCAACGACAAAAATATCCGTCCCCACCGGCAGCAGAGAAAGTAAATTCATCAACTGGAACTGGGCTTCCGGTTTGTTCTTCGGCCAGTAGTAAATCAGCGTATCGCAATCTGCGACGTCATCCGCCTTGGCGACCAGACTAAAACGGGCGTTATCCCCCATCTGGCGGCTTAATACCTGCCAGTGGTGGAATTGCTGGGTATGAGCACGGCTGGCCGCGGTATCTAAACGCGCGGGCAGGTCATCCTGTAAGTCTCCGGCAAACAGAATACGGCTTTGTTCGAAATCATCACTGTGACGCAGCAAGACTTCACTTGCCGGGGTAAATGCAGACATGGAATGCTCCTCAATTGATACTGGCGGCGATTATAGCCATATGTTGGCGCGGTATCGACGAATTTGCTATATTTGCGCCCCTGACAACAGGAGCGATTCGCTATGACATCCCGACGAGACTGGCAGTTACAGCAACTGGGCATTACCCAGTGGTCGCTGCGTCGCCCTGGCGCGTTGCAGGGGGAAATTGCCATTGCGATCCCGGCACACGTCCGTCTGGTGATGGTGGCAAACGATCTTCCCGCCCTGACTGATCCTTTAGTGAGCGATGTTCTGCGCGCATTAACCGTCAGCCCCGATCAAGTGCTGCAACTGACGCCAGAAAAAATCGCGATGCTGCCGCAAGGCAGTCGCTGCAACAGCTGGCGGTTGGGTACTGACGAACCGCTATCACTGGAAGGCGCTCAGGTGGCATCACCGGCGCTCACCGATTTACGGGCAAACCCAACGGCACGCGCCGCGTTATGGCAACAAATTTGCACATATGAACACGATTTCTTCCCTCGAAACGACTGATTTACCAGCGGCTTACCACATTGAACAACGCGCCCACGCCTTTCCGTGGAGTGAAAAAACCTTTGCCAGCAACCAGGGCGAGCGTTATCTCAACTTTCAGTTAACGCAAAACGGCAAAATGGCGGCGTTTGCGATTACGCAAGTGGTGCTGGATGAAGCTACATTGTTCAATATTGCGGTCGATCCTGACTATCAGCGTCAGGGATTGGGAAGGGCGCTGCTGGAACATCTGATCGACGAACTGGAAAAACGCGGCGTGGCGACGCTCTGGCTGGAAGTCCGTGCCTCAAATGCTGCCGCCATTGCCCTGTACGAAAGTTTAGGCTTTAACGAGGCGACGATTCGCCGCAATTACTACCCCACCACGGACGGTCGCGAAGACGCCATCATCATGGCGTTGCCAATCAGTATGTAAGACAAGGTGGAATAATGAAGTGGGACTGGATTTTCTTTGATGCCGATGAAACGCTGTTTACCTTTGACTCATTCACCGGCCTGCAGCGGATGTTTCTTGATTACAGCGTCACCTTTACCGCTGAAGATTTTCAGGACTATCAGGCCGTTAACAAGCCACTGTGGGTGGATTATCAAAACGGCGCGATCACTTCATTACAGCTTCAGCACGGGCGTTTCGAGAGCTGGGCCGAACGGCTGAAAGTTGAAGCAGGCTTGCTTAACGATGCCTTTATTAATGCGATGGCGGAAATCTGCACGCCGCTGCCGGGCGCGGTTTCTCTGCTTAACGCCATTCGTGGCAACGCCAAAATCGGCATCATCACCAACGGCTTTAGCGCCTTGCAGCAAGTGCGTCTGGAACGCACGGGCCTGCGTGATTACTTCGATTTGCTGGTGATTTCCGAAGAAGTTGGCGTTGCTAAACCGAATAAGAAAATTTTCGATTATGCGCTGGAACAGGCGGGCAATCCTGACCGTTCACGCGTGCTGATGGTTGGCGACACTGCCGAGTCCGATATTCTCGGTGGCATCAACGCCGGGCTTGCGACCTGCTGGCTGAATGCGCACAATCGCGAGCAACCAGAAGGCATCGCGCCCACCTGGACCGTTTCTTCGTTGCACGAACTGGAGCAGCTCCTGTGTAAACACTGATTGCCTCCCCCCCGTTGATGGGTAAAATAGCCGCAATTTTTCGTTTTCAACAAGCGCGGCGCGATGCCGCTTACTCAAGAAGAAAGAATTATGACGTTGTCTCCTTATTTGCAAGAGGTGGCTAAGCGCCGCACTTTTGCCATTATTTCTCACCCCAATAATTAAGCCCAAATTAAAGCTCTTTTACTCTTTCAAAATCCTTTCAGTTAATTGAGATTGAGCTATATAACTCATTTAAATACATTTAGTTATGTGGCTTCTTTAATTGAAAATTCTTTCATGTAACTTTAAATCGATCTGCTTGCTTTCATCAAAAATCTGTACATATGCTTGTACATAATGTACAAAGCAGCAGAGGTGTTTTGCGATTTGTACAAGGTGAGTAATGGCGCTGTCTGATGCGTGGTTGCGTTCAGTCGTTGGAAAGGAACGTGATAAGGTTTTGGTTAAATCCGATCGTGATGGTCTGTCTGTCAGAGTATCACCGAAAGGTCGCGTAGTGTTCCAATATCGTTATCAATGGGCAGGGAAAGGTGAGCGTCTTGATATCGGAACTTACCCAGCAACTGGATTAAAAGAGGCCAGAGAAGAAGTTATCCGTCTCCGTGGTGAACTCGAGTCAAACCGTAATCCACGATTGGTCAAGCAGGCTGAAAAACGAAAAGCTACTGAAGCCATGACGGTAGAGTCTGTGATCCGTGCCTGGTATGAAGCATATTGTGTAAAAAATAAAAAAGGCTCTGAACAGATACTCCGCTCGTTTGAGCTGCACCTGTTCTCTAAAATCGGGAATATCCCTCACGATGCAGCTACATTGCATAATTGGTTAGAAGTCCTGGAGCCTCTTAGCACTAAGACTCCAGCAATAGCAGACCGATTGCTAATTAACGCAAAGCAGGCCCATGTCTGGGCGTATAAGAGAAAGCTCATTGAAACTCGCCCGCTGTCGGATATCACGGGTAAAGATATGGATATCCGTAAAGGTCAGAAGAAACGGTTTCTGACACATGATGAAATTAAAATCCTTTATGCTGCGATCGATGGTTCTCGAATGGTTCCTAAATACCGGGCCTTCATTAAACTATTGCTGCATTTTGGCTGCCGTAGTTCAGAGCTAATTACCGCCAGGGTGGACGATTTTGATTTCATTAATAAAGTATGGACTGTACCACCAGAACGACATAAGACTGGGGAGATAACGGGCGAACCGCTAAAGCGGCCCATTATTGAACCGGTTGAAGAGCTTATAAAGTACGCTATTTCTATGAACAATGGTTCCAATATGCTTTTTACTAAGGAAGGAAGCAGGGAACCCGTTGGTCGGACATCATTGCAGTCGCTGCCTTACAATTTAATGCAGTATGCATGGCGGCGTTTGGGGTATCAATTCCCTCATTGGTCTCTGCATGATTTGAGGCGAACAGCACGAACAAACTTTTCTGATCTTACTGCGCCTCATATCGCAGAAATAATGCTCGGTCATAAACTGCCGGGGGTATGGCAAGTTTATGACAAGAGTGATTATTTAGAAGAACAGCGTAAAGCCTACCAGGCATGGTGGGAGAGAGTTGAATCGATTGTTACTTGTTCTGGTTCAGACACCAACTGACAGTTTGCATATTTTGAACGCAATAAAATATGACAGTCCGCTTTGAGCGAGGAGCGGATATATGATGTTTAGAAAACGCGCGATTTGCAGTTAAGCAATCTAAGTTACTGATGTACTATACTGGAACTGCTGGCCAGTTTGTGTTGAACACCATCATTATCACAATAAGGAAATGAAAGTTGAAATGAATACTAAACTTTTGGCCTATTTAAACAATGAGTTACATGGAGTGTGGGTAGATAGTGAAAATCGTAATATCCACATAATACTTAAATCAAGCCTTCCTATAATTAAATCCGTCTGGTCAGGAGCACCTATCCACTTTTTGGTAGGTTTATCTACTAAAAATATACTAGTGATTGGGATGTTGATTGAAGATAATGTCGATAATCCATTTTTACTAGCCTATCCACCAAGAGAGGCAGATGAAATTAAAGGGCTGGATTTGTTATTGTCAGGCGCTTATGATGGTATTCTATTATCATTTTTTGACTCGCATACAATGCGTGTTATGGACCTGAAAATAAAAGTTTCGGAAAATTTACCGTGTGAATGTTTAAAAAAATTTTGTGCTAATTCATATTCTCTCAATTCAGGATTTAGGGAAGGTAATGAAGCAATGGATGAATTCTGCAACAATGCTTTGACTGGTAACGAGAAAATAATTAGTCTGCCACTAAGTGTAATCGATAAAAAATCTTACCTAGCAAGTGTTCATGAACCAAACGATACCGTATTAACATATGAATTTAGCGTCAGTGAAAACGGCTCTGAGGGATATGAGCAGGAAGCTCTTATATACCATGCTTTGCGGCAGGTCTTTTCACCGGAGGAAGTGTTTTTTTCTCCAGATATTATTGAGGGTAATAAAAAAAGAGAACTAGTTGATATTCTTATTGTAGAAAATGACTATGTATTATCTATACAGTCTAAAGCATCATCTTTGATTGAAATGGGTTTGAAATCTCATGAAAAGCTTTGTAGCATGTATAAGAAAAAAGCATTGCAAGGGATCGATCAGGTTAAAGGCGTTATCCCAATTCTAAATAATGATGTGGTTATTAATTATGACGGGAGGGAATGCTTAATAAAGCGCAGAAAGGGTATTTATCATTTAGTGATAATCTCAGATCTTGTTTTAGAGAAAGAAGGTGCTGAAAAGATTTATAACGAAATTAGCAACCTTAAAGAGTCAAAAGGGGCGAAAGTTTTAGTTATGAGCCTTGAAGGTCTTGTAAATTTTATAAGACTATCAAGATTAAATAAAAGAATGTTTTGGGCAATGCTGGAGGCTAAATACAAGTTCAGCATAAAAAACCGTACAATTTTAATTAGAGATATCGACTCTAGCCAAGAGAATAATCTACCATTACTTGCCACTGATCAATACCTATCACTTCTTCGAGGTACGGGAAAATTAAAATAAATTGTATCAATGATACTGTTGCCACGTATCGAGACTGGCTTATGAACGGAAGGGTTTTCCAGCAGTTCAGCGACCGGAGCTGCACATCGATGCCGGATTGTGCCTGCAATTATGTTCTTGGCTAAGAGGTGCTGCTGGCTCTGGATAGAATAACCCTAACGTCCAAAGAGCGCGCATTTTCATGTAAAAAAATAAATAGCTTGTCTGCTCTTGATACAGAGCAGACAGTCAGATCTGTTTGGCTTGTGCCATAGATGTGCCAGCTCACATTTGAGCTAATGTTTGTTACTCAATTACTCCTGCAAACCTGTATATCTTACGTGATGCCCATTTATTTGGGCAGGATTTAATATCAGGATCTGGAAAATCAGGCCGATATTTCTGACCAGTCCTCCGGTTTACACTGTTCCAGCGAAGCACCGTCGATATTGAAACGCCACAGAATTCGGCGACTTGTTTTGTTGTCATTAAGTTGTTCATTGTTGACCCTCCTGTGGTTGTGCAGTTGAAAGACTCATGCCAGCGCGTTGTTTCCAGACGACCCAGCCGAGAGCCATATCCCACGCCATGTACTCGTTATCACCGTTTTTTGCTCTCCGACGATCGACTGTTTTACCGAAACGCTTTTCCATGAATAATTCATAAGCTTCGCGTTCATCTGGTTCTACTTCCAGAGATAGGAGTGCGATTTCATAAGCACGGCGCTCAATATCGTCTCGCACGTCAAGGCTGCTGATACGCTCTTTAATTTCTTTAATCAGTTCTTTGTCGGTAAAAGTGGTCATTATGCTCCAGCCTCCGGTGCTTTTGGCATTACTGCCCAGTGAGTGATATTGACGTTTTCAAGGTCCCCGACCTGAAATGTCCACTGCCATTCTCCGGTTTCTTTTTGTCCCCAGGTGTACCAGAGAGAACGCCAGCCAATTAGCCAGCCTTCTCCGTTAGCATCGAATAACAAAACACTTTCATTTGCTGGTGGCAGTTCAGTTGACACTGGTATTACTTTGTTTTCCTGTGCTGCACATTTAGCTTCAAGCGCATCGAATTTACGCACCAGGTATTCAGCATCTGTTTCATTTACTTTCAGATCTCGCGGTACACATCTCCCACGAAGAAACCCTTCCATTTCGAAAACATTCATGCGCATTTGCGTAACTCCGATAACTCGTTAAAGCGTTCCATAAACATCCCGTAGGCATGGCCCGGTGCCAGTGGAATCACGTTGAACATCTCTGTTGCCGGGATACCTTCCAGTACAGGCCAGAAAGAGCCATCATCAAGCCCGAGATCGCGGCGTTCGGTTGCCAGCATGATGAGATCGGCATATTTCACGGGCGTACTCATAACTGGGGGTAACCCGTATTTCTCACGGATTACGGCGTCTATTTTTTCTTCCATTTGTTTATAGTCAGGAAGAAGGCGTTTCAGTGGTGCGGGAATGTCCTGGCAATACGCTTCTGTTGCATCATGCATTAACGCTTCAAAAGCAAATTCCTGCGGCACCAGCTGGCTGCAAAGAACCGCATGTTGGGCGACGCTGTAGAAGTGCGAAAGATGACCGGCAAAGCGACAGATATTTGAAAGGGAAACCGCGATATCGTTAATATCGATGTCGTCTTTATTTATCCTGTCATAATAAAAATGCTTCCCGGAAAAAGTTTTAATAAATGACATTTTGTTCTCCACGTATATGCGCTGCACCGCGCTGAATTTTGGTTAAAGAAAACCCTCGCCATCAGGCGATTATTGAGTTAATTACGTTTCCATAAATGCCCCCGCAGGGGCATTTGCAGTAATGAAATCAGGCGGTGAAAGTACCAATAAAGGTTTCTACTTTGCTGTCTTTGAATTTTTCAACAAGCAGATCACGAAATTCGTTAGCCATTTCTTCCTGCACTGCTTCCAGCTGAATAATGCGCAGAACCAGTACAGGGCGATCACCAGTGATAATGCTGAGGCGTAATTTAAACGGACGTTCTTTCAGGCCTTCAAACGGAACGCATTTAAACTCAAATGCTACTGGCATAATGTCTTTGGTTTTCGCTTCGACAGACTCCATCAGAGAGCGTTTGCCGCTGAAGTCATTGTCTTCAAAATCAGCGGTCTGGTTTGCTTCAATCGTGATTTTACGGACCGCCGCAGCCGCTTTTGTTGCCTGAATGGCGTCACCATTAGCATCAAAGCCCACAAGGTAGTCGGCCCAGTCTTCAATCCATTCTGCCAGTGACTTCTGGGAGTTACGCTCGCCGTTAACAGACAACAGGGCAGAGAACGGTGCTGTCTTTTTCAGTTTGAGAGTGGCGGTGTTATCTGCGTGACCTGGTTCATCAATAGTACCCAGGTTAAGCATACTGACGGCTCGCATATTATCAGCATCGATAAAGCAGCGGGTGCCTTCATCTGCAAGATCTTTAGAATAACGGGTAAAGTCATCGATGCTGGCAGTGGAAAGCGCACCACGGAAACGGAAGCGATTTAA
>NZ_JAENDM010000073.1:0-12483 GCF_019375075.1 Escherichia sp. XD33 | reverse complement strand
TGGCGATAGCCCACATATGCGGCCTTCGATGTGTAGTTTTTGGTGAAGACCAGGTGACCAACAACGCTGAATCCCGCATTTTTCCAGGCGGCCATAAAGCGATCGACGCGGTTCCAGCCGTAGAAGCTCACCATCAGCGCGTCTTTTTTGAGTACGCGGTACATTTCATTACAGGCCGGTTGCAGCCATTCATCGGTTTTATCGCCGGCGATGGTGCGCCCGGAACGGTCACGAAAACCGACGAGATATGGCGGGTCAGTTAATATGAAATCAATGGCGTTATCAGGGATACGCGTCATAACATCGATGCAGTTACCAAGGACAAAACGGGACATAACAACGCTCCTTCTCTTACAGAGGGCACCGGGAGGGCACCCCTGTGGTGCCCGTTCCCCGCTGCCTGTGGGCTGTTCACCGCGTCCGGTAACGGGTCAGGCCGACCGTGGAATATCGCAGCCGTCGTCTTTTTGACGGCGAGAATATGCCGCGAAAGCGGCTTGAAGGGCGTTCATCAGAAAAGGGCGACAGGCTGGCGTACACTGTCACCGGTGCCAGCCGGGAGCAGTAAAAGCGCCCGTCCCGTGCCCGCCGGACGCGGGACACTGACCACAGGCAGCGTTCCTGCCGCGCCGCGTCAGCCGGCGCAGTAAAAAGAGGAGCACGGCGACATCCTTTGTCGGAAAAGAAACGGGCGGTTGCCCGCCCGTCTCCGTCATACTTCATCCCCCGTAATGCGCCACCTTGTCGACTATCCACTCCGGCGCGGTGACTTCCGGCAGCTCATCATCATCTGTCGGGGAAGACCATTCCAGTTCCCCCCACAGCACATCAACAAGCTCTCCACGCTCATATCGCTGCCAGCCACAGAAATTGCAGCCCTGTTCGGCGTACCAGTGCTCCAGCGTGCAGCCGAAACGGCGGCTTAATTCTGCAACAACGTTGCTTTCCGGCTGACACCACGGCGTGTCGAAATCCACTTGAATGAAGTTTTCTCCCTGACGGCTGATATTCACCTCATACCCCACAGGCCACTTCACGCCATACTGTTCCGTATACCAGTGATACGCAGAAGGAACACCGTTCAGAACACCACCGTTAAAGCCATTCACTTCAACATCCAGGCGGGTGGGCAGAACCGTCAGCAGGTCAAACGGCATGGTTTTTTCCGGCAGTACATTGTCACACAGACGGTTCCACCACACCGATACATCCTCGTTACTCCAGAAGCCACACCAGTCACCTCTTTTTGCGGTGAAATGCACGGTGATGGTTTCCCTGACCTCATCCGGTAATCCTTCCCAGCGACGCTGGCCAGTACCACTCTGCAGCCAGAGTTCATGCAGCATCAGGCAGTTTTGCTCATCCAGCAGTACACCGTTCTGCAGGTGTGTCAGCCAGCGGGTGAACGCGATATTCTCCGGCGATACAACACCACGTCCGGCATCCGTCAGTCCGGGGCACGGTTCAAACTGCACATCTTCAGTGGTCTGCAGAAGTCCGGCACTTCCGGCCAGAAACAGCTGAATACCTTCATTTGTGGCGCGGCGATAAAGCGGTGTGACGGCACCGCTGGCCAGTCGTTTAATCTCAGCAATCTGTGCCGGTTCACCAGAAAAATGCATACGATTCGAGCACCAGTTTGGCATGGGAATTCTCCTCTCACATGCGGCCTCCATCAGGCCGTGCCGCACCTGTAACCGGGCGACCGCATACGAATGCAGGTGCGGCCCCGAAGCCGCAGCGCGTGGAGGAGGAACGACGAAACGTGACCGGGTGAGGAGGCCGGCGACAGCGACACACTTGCATCGGATGCAGCCCGGTTAACGTGCCGGCACGGCCTGGGTAACCAGGTATTTTGTCCACATAACCGTGCGCAAAATGTTGTGGATAAGCAGGACACAGCAGCAATCCACAGCAGGCATACAACCGCACACCGAGGTTACTCCGTTCTACAGGTTACGACGACATGTCAATACTTGCCCTTGACAGGCATTGATGGAATCGTAGTCTCACGCTGATAGTCTGATCGACAATACAAGTGGGACCGTGGTCCCAGACCGATAATCAGACCGACAACACGAGTGGGATCGTGGTCCCAGACTAATAATCAGACCGACGATACGAGTGGGACCGTGGTCCCAGACTAATAATCAGACCGACGATACGAGTGGGACCGTGGTCCCAGACTAATAATCAGACCGACGATACGAGTGGGACCATGGTCCCAGACTAATAATCAGACCGACGATACGAGTGGGACCATGGTCCCAGACTAATAATCAGACCGACGATACGAGTGGGACCGTGGTCCCAGACTAATAATCAGACCGACGATACGAGTGGGACCGTGGTCCCAGTCTGATTATCAGACCGACGATACAAGTGGAACAGTGGGCCCAGAGAGAATATTCAGGCCAGTTATGCTTTCTGGCCTGTAACAAAGGACATTAAGTAAAGACAGATAAACGTAGACTAAAACGTGGTCGCATCAGGGTGCTGGCTTTTCAAGTTCCTTAAGAATGGCCTCAATTTTCTCTATACACTCAGTTGGAACACGAGACCTGTCCAGGTTAAGCACCATTTTATCGCCCTTATACAATACTGTCGCTCCAGGAGCAAACTGATGTCGTGAGCTTAAACTAGTTCTTGATGCAGATGACGTTTTAAGCACAGAAGTTAAAAGAGTGATAACTTCTTCAGCTTCAAATATCACCCCAGCTTTTTTCTGCTCATGAAGGTTAGATGCCTGCTGCTTAAGTAATTCCTCTTTATCTGTAAAGGCTTTTTGAAGTGCATCACCTGACCGGGCAGATAGTTCACCGGGGTGAGAAAAAAGAGCAACAACTGATTTAGGCAATTTGGCTGTGTTGATACAGCGGGTAATAATCTTACGTGAAATATTTTCCGCATCAGCCAGCGCAGAAATATTTCCAGCAAATTCATTCTGCAATCGGCTTGCATAACGCTGACCACGTTCATAAGCACTTGTTGGGCGATAATCGTTACCCAATCTGGATAATGCAGCCATCTGCTCATCATCCAGCTCGCCAACCAGAACACGATAATCACTTTCGGTAAGTGCAGCAGCTTTACGACGGCGACTCCCATCGGCAATTTCTATGACACCAGATACTCTTCGACCGAACGCCGGTGTCTGTTGACCAGTCAGTAGAAAAGAAGGGATGAGATCATCCAGTGAGTCCTCAGTAAGCAGCTCCTGGTCACGTTCATTACCTGACCATACCCGAGAGGTCTTCTCAACACTATCACCCCGGAGCACTTCAAGAGTAAACTTCACATCCCGACCACATACAGGCAAAGTAATGGCATTACCGCGAGCCATTACTCCTACGCGCGCAATTAACGAATCCACCATCGGGGCAGCTGGTGTCGATAACGAAGTATCTCCAACCGGTTGAGTATTGAGCGTATGTTTTGGAATAACAGGCGCACGCTTCATTATCTAATCTCCCAGCGTGGTTTAATCAGACGATCGAAAATTTCATTGCAGACAGGTTCCCAAATAGAAAGAGCATTTCTCCAGGCACCAGTTGAAGAGCGTTGATCAATGGCCTGTTCAAAAACAGTTCTCATCCGGATCTGACCTTTACCAACTTCATCCGTTTCACGTACAACATTTTTTAGAACCATGCTTCCCCAGGCATCCCGAATTTGCTCCTCCATCCACGGGGACTGAGAGCCATTACTATTGCTGTATTTGGTAAGCAAAATACGTACATCAGGCTCGAACCCTTTAAGATCAACGTTCTTGAGCAGATCACGAAGCATATCGAAAAACTGCAGTGCGGAGGTGTAGTCAAACAACTCAGCAGGCGTGGGAACAATCAGCACATCAGCAGCACATACGACATTAATCGTGCCGATACCCAGGTTAGGCGCGCTGTCAATAACTATGACATCATAGTCATGAGCAACAGTTTCAATGGCCAGTCGGAGCATCAGGTGTGGATCGGTGGGCAGTTTACCTTCATCAAATTTGCCCATTAACTCAGTTTCAATACGGTGCAGAGCCAGACAGGAAGGAATAATGTCAAGCCCAGGCCAGCAAGTGGGCTTTATTGCATAAGTGACATCGTCCTTTTCCCCAAGATAGAAAGGCAGGAGAGTGTCTTCTGCATGAATATGAAGATCTGGTACCCATCCGTGATACATTGAGGCTGTTCCCTGGGGGTCGTTACCTTCCACGAGCAAAACACGTAGCCCCTTCAGAGCCAGATCCTGAGCAAGATGAACAGAAACTGAGGTTTTGTAAACGCCACCTTTATGGGCAGCAACCCCGATCACCGGTGGAAATACGTCTTCAGCACGTCGCAATCGCGTACCAAACACATCACGCATATGATTAATTTGTTCAATTGTATAACCAACACGTTGCTCAACCCGTCCTCGAATTTCCATATCCGGGTGCGGTAGTCGCCCTGCTTTCTCGGCATCTCTGATAGCCTGAGAAGAAACCCCAACTAAATCCGCTGCTTCACCTATTCTCCAGCGCCGGGTTATTTTCCTCGCTTCCGGGCTGTCATCATTAAACTGTGCAATGGCGATAGCCTTCGTCATTTCATGACCAGCGTTTATGCACTGGTTAAGTGTTTCCATGAGTTTCATTCTGAACATCCTTTAATCATTGCTTTGCGTTTTTTTATTAAATCTTGCAATTTACTGCAAAGCAACAACAAAATCGCAAAGTCATCAAAAAACCGCAAAGTTGTTTAAAATAAGAGCAACACTACAAAAGGAGATAAGAAGAGCACATACCTCAGTCACTTATTATCACTAGCGCTCGCCGCAGCCGTGTAACCGAGCATAGCGAGCGAACTGGCGAGGAAGCAAAGAAGAACTGTTCTGTCAGATAGCTCTTACGCTCAGCGCAAGAAGAAATATCCACCGTGGGAAAAACTCCAGGTAGAGGTACACACGCGGATAGCCAATTCAGAGTAATAAACTGTGATAATCAACCCTCATCAATGATGACGAACTAACCCCCGATATCAGGTCACATGACGAAGGGAAAGAGAAGGAAATCAACTGTGACAAACTGCCCTCAAATTTGGCTTCCTTAAAAATTACAGTTCAAAAAGTATGAGAAAATCCATGCAGGCTGAAGGAAACAGCAAAACTGTGACAAATTACCCTCAGTAGGTCAGAACAAATGTGACGAACCACCCTCAAATCTGTGACAGATAACCCTCAGACTATCCTGTCGTCATGGAAGTGATATCGCGGAAGGAAAATACGATATGAGTCGTCTGGCGGCCTTTCTTTTTCTCAATGTATGAGAGGCGCATTGGAGTTCTGCTGTTGATCTCATTAACACAGACCTGCAGGAAGCGGCGGCGGAAGTCAGGCATACGCTGGTAACTTTGAGGCAGCTGGTAACGCTCTATGATCCAGTCGATTTTCAGAGAGACGATGCCTGAGCCATCCGGCTTACGATACTGACACAGGGATTCGTATAAACGCATGGCATACGGATTGGTGATTTCTTTTGTTTCACTAAGCCGAAACTGCGTAAACCGGTTCTGTAACCCGATAAAGAAGGGAATGAGATATGGGTTGATATGTACACTGTAAAGCCCTCTGGATGGACTGTGCGCACGTTTGATAAACCAGGGAAAAGATTCATAGCCTTTTTCATCGCCGGCATCCTCTTCAGGGCGATAAAAAACCACTTCCTTCCCCGCGAAACTCTTCAATGCCTGCCGTATATCCTTACTGGCTTCCGCAGAGGTCAATCCGAATATTTCAGCATATTTAGCAACATGGATCTCGCAGATACCGTCATGTTCCTGTAGGGTGCCATCAGATTTTCTGATCTGGTCAACGAACAGATACAGCATACGTTTTTGATCCCGGGAGAGACTATATGCCGCCTCAGTGAGGTCGTTTGACTGGACGATTCGCGGGCTATTTTTACGTTTCTTGTGATTGATAACCGCTGTTTCCGCCATGACAGATCCATGTGAAGTGTGACAAGTTTTTAGATTGTCACACTAAATAAAAAAGAGTCAATAAGCAGGGATAACTTTGTGAAAAAACAGCTTCTTCTGAGGGCAATCTGTCACAGGGTTAAGGGCAATTTGTCACAGACAGGACTGTCATTTGAGGGTAATTTGTCACACTGAAAGGGCAATTTGTCACAACACCTTCTCTAGAACCAGCATGGATAAAGGCCTACAAGGCGCTCTAAAAAAGAAGATCTAAAAACTATAAAAAAAATAATTATAAAAATATCCCCGTGGATAAGTGGATAACCCCAAGGGAAGTTTTTTCAGGCATCGTGTGTAAGCAGAATATATAAGTGCTGTTCCCTGGTGCTTCCTCGCTCACTCGAGGGCTTCGCCCTGTCGCTCGACTGCGGCGAGCACTACTGGCTGTAAAAGGACAGACCACATCATGGTGCTGTGTTCATTAGGTTGTTCTGTCCATTGCTGACATAATCCGCTCCACTTCAACGTAACACCGCACGAAGATTTCTATTGTTCCTGAAGGCATATTCAAATCGTTTTCGTTACCGCTTGCAGGCATCATGACAGAACACTACTTCCTATAAACGCTACACAGGCTCCTGAGATTAATAATGCGGATCTCTACGATAATGGGAGATTTTCCCGACTGTTTCGTTCGCTTCTCAGTGGATAACAGCCAGCTTCTCTGTTTAACAGACAAAAACAGCATATCCACTCAGTTCCACATTTCCATATAAAGGCCAAGGCATTTATTCTCAGGATAATTGTTTCAGCATCGCAACCGCATCAGACTCCGGCATCGCAAACTGCACCCGGTGCCGGGCAGCCACATCCAGCGCAAAAACCTTCGTGTAGACTTCCGTTGAACTGATGGACTTATGTCCCATCAGGCTTTGCAGAACTTTCAGCGGTATACCGGCATACAGCATGTGCATCGCATAGGAATGGCGGAACGTATGTGGTGTGACCGGAACAGAGAACGTCACACCGTCAGCAGCAGCGGCGGCAACCGCCTCCCCAATCCAGGTCCTGACCGTTCTGTCCGTCACTTCCCAGATCCGCGCTTTCTCTGTCCTTCCTGTGCGACGGTTACGCCGCTCCATGGGTATTTTCAGTGTTGCCACCATCGTCTGCAGCTGGCTGACGTACCAGGAGTCAGAGAGCGGAACCAGCCGGTGAGTCTGCTGACCGGCGGGCATTCTCCCCGCCGTCCTGGCAGCTTTTTCGGTCCGTTGTTTCAGGGTCGCAAGCTGCACAAACGGATACGGAGGCGCAAGCGAAAAATCCCCCCGCGTCAGCGCCAGTGCTTCATTAATGCGTGCTCCGGTGTTCCACAGTGTGGCCAGCAGCATCTTGCGGTGCAGATCCGGGACGTAATGGAGCAGGGCACTCACTTCCGGAGCCAGCAGATATTTTGGCAGTTCATCATGGACCATCGACATCTGGCGAAGTGCCAGAGCTGCCGGATAATCAATGGCAACAGGCAGCGATGCAGGCTGCCCGGCAGAATACACTGCCGGTACCATGACTGCAGACTGGCTGTGTATAACGGAGCCTGACATTTATATTCCCCAGAACATCAGGTTAATGGCGTTTTTGATGTCATTTTCGCGGTGGCTGAGATCAGCCACTTCTTCCCCGATAACGGAGACCGGCACACTGGCCATATCGGTGGTCATCATGCGCCAGCTTTCATCCCCGATATGCACCACCGGGTAAAGTTCACGGGAGACTTTATCTGACAGCAGACGTGCACTGGCCAGGGGGATCACCATCCGTCGCCCGGGCGTGTCAATAATATCACTCTGTACATCCACAAACAGACGATAACGGCTCTCTCTTTTATAGGTGTAAACCTTAAACTGCATTTCACCAGTCCCTGTTCTCGTCAGCAAAAGAGCCGTTCATTTCAATAAACCGGGCGACCTCAGCCATCCCTTCCTGATTTTCCGCTTTCCAGCGTTCGGCACGCAGACGACGGGCTTCATTCTGCATGGTTGTGCTTACCAGACCGGAGATATTGACATCATATGCCTTGAGCAACTGATAGCTGTCGCTGTCAACTGTCACTGTAATACGCTGCTTCATAGCACACCTCTTTTTGACATACTTCGGGTATACATATCAGTATATATTCTTATGCCGCAAAAATCAGCGCGCAAATACGCATACTGCTATCTGGCTTTTAGTAAGCCTTATGTATTTTACCTTTCGTTATGTTAACCAATAAAAATTAAAATCTGACTTATAAAAACAAAGCGTAATTACCGCATTCCCGTTTCGTATGGATCCGACTTTATTTGAATAAACGACTTTCCGGAAGTGTACAACGCTGAGAAAATCATCATATCGCTGTTTTCCGCCCCTGCGCGGCGCATCACAGTCCAGAGATACAACACAACATATAGTGCCATGGGCAACTGTATGAGGCACTACATGCTGTGCTGACGGGATGTAACGCTGTGCGGAGGGAGAGGAAGATCCGTAACTAGCTTTTTTCGGATCTGACCGGGAAAAGAGAGAATACAACATAGGTTCAACATATCCATATGCCGGGCATCTGCATAGGTGTGGCATACGCATATACTTACCATCTGCATATGCTATGACTATACATATGCTTTGCATCTGCATATACTGAACATAGTCATACAGGCCGGTCGGCCAGGAGGAAATGATGAGAACTGTATCCATTTTTAAAAACGGCAATAACCGCGCCATTCGTCTGCCCCGCGATCTGGATTTTGAGGGAGTGAGCGAGCTGGAGATCGTCCGGGAAGGGGACAGCATTATTTTGCGTCCCGTCCGGCCGACCTGGGGCTCGTTCGCGCAGTTCGAGAAGGCAGACCCGGACTTTATGGCGGAGCGCGAGGACGTTGTCAGCGACGAAGGACGATTTAACCTGTGAACAAGACCTATATGCTCGACACCTGTATCTGCTCGTTCATCATGCGCGAGCAGCCGGAAGCCGTCCTGAAGCGCCTGGAGCTGGCGGTGCTGCGCGGCCAGCGCATCGTTGTCTCGGCCATCACTTATTCTGAAATGCGCTTCGGGGCCACCGGCCCGAAGGCCTCCCCGCGCCACGTCGAGCTGGTCGACGCGTTCTGCGCCCGCCTCGATGCCATCCTGCCCTGGGATCGCGCTGCGGTGGACGCCACCACGGAGATTAAGGTGGCGCTGCGAATGGCCGGGACGCCGATCGGCCCGAACGACACGGCCATTGCCGGGCACGCCATCGCCGCCGGTGCCGTGCTGGTGACGAATAATACGCGGGAATTTGAGCGGGTACCGGGTCTTGTGCTGGAAGACTGGGTAAGATAACGCTGTAAAACAAAACAGGCGGTCTGGCGCAGCCGGACACTCTTTCAGTCAGCGGTATATAAAGGAATAAAAGATGCCTCTGATCACGCGGCTTATGCTGCAAAACTTTAAAAAGTTTCCGGAACTGGACCTGCGCTTCACTCATGACCGTAACATTCTGGTCGGGGACAATGAGTCCGGGAAAAGCACGATTCTGCTGGCCCTTGACCTTGTGCTGAGTGACAGCCGGCACCGGGTCGAGGCATTGGGTGTGGAATCGCTCCTGTCCCAGTCAGCAGTAAGGCAGTTTCAGGAAGGTGAGCGCCGCGCCGATCAGTTACCCGTGCTGACAGCTGACGTTTTCCTGAGTAATGGGGGAGATCCTGACCTGAACGGCAGGCAAAATCTGGCGGGTATCAATGCGGATGGTCTCAGAATGCGTATTGCACCAATGACGGAGGAATACGGCCAGGATATTCACAATGTACTACAGCAGGATCCCGATAATTTTCCCTATGAATACTATTCCGTGCGGTTCAGCACCTTCTCCGGTGGTCATTTCGCCAGCTTCAGACGCTATCTGCGCCATCTGCTCTTAGACAGTGCACGCATCGATAACGAGCACGCCGCACAGGAATATACGCGCACAGTTTACAGCGTCAATGTGCCGGTGGCCGATCGGTACCGGCTTGAAAACAGTTACCGGCAACAGAAAATGCACTTCTGCACCCGGCATCTGTCAGCCATAAACGACACGCTGGAAACGTATCAGTTTGGCGTGCGTTCCGGTGCTAAATCAGGGCTTGAGGCGAATCTGGACATTACCGAGGACGGTATTTCCATTCGTCACCGTGGAAAAGGAAGGCAGTGCTTCATCAAAACGGAGTTTGCGCTGCAGCGGCATCAGCAGCAGGGAGAGCTCCACGTACTGTTGCTTGAGGAGCCGGAAAATCATCTCAGCCATGTCAGTATGAAGAGGCTGGTTAATCAGCTTGCCACTGAACGGCAGACGCAGGTGTTTATTGCCACACACAGCAGCCATATCTCCTCCCGCCTCGATCTGCGTAAGGCAATCCTCCTCGGGTCTGCCCGGCCGGTACTGATGAATGAACTTTCCGCTGAGACTGCCGCCTTCTTCATGAAAGCACCGGATAATAACGTACTGGAATTTGCGCTGGCCAGACGTGTGCTGCTCGTGGAGGGGGATGCTGAGTTTATTCTGATCGAGGCCTTTTATCGCCGCCTGTATGGCAGGGCACCGGAGGAAGACGGAGTTCACATCATCGCTATCGGCGGAACGAGTTTCCGTCGTTATCTTGAACTGGCCCGTCTTCTGGAAAATCGCGTCGCGGCCCTTCGTGATAATGACGGCAACTATCAGCAAAACTGCGATGAACGCTATGCTGACGTGATTTGTTCCCGCTCCCGGGTATTTGCTGATCGCGATAACACCCGATCCACATTTGAAATCAGCCTGTATCAGGATAACGCTGATCTGTGTGATACGCTTTTCCGCGGACCCCGCCGGACACTCACGGTGCAGGAATACATGCTGGCCAATAAGGCAGAAGCAGCATTCCGGCTGTTACAGCTGCACGCCGGAGAGCTGACCGTACCTGATTATATTCAGGAGGCACTGGCATGGATAAGAGAGTGATATTTGCGGTTGCCGGCTCGGGCAAGACCACGCTGCTGATACGACGGTTGAGTGAGGACAGGAGGACGCTGCTCCTGACCTTCACCGTGAATAATGAAGCGCATCTGCGGGCACAGATTATCAGACGTTTTGGCTTTATCCCGGAAGGGATCAGGGTGATGACCTGGTTTGAGTTTCTGCACGGTTTTTGCTTCCGGCCTTTCCTGCAGGAGCAGCTGGCATCGCGTGGCCTGAGCTTCGACCAGCCCCCACCCAGAATACCGCGCACGAATGCCCGGCATTATCAGGATCCCGCCGGACGGCTGTATCACCGGAGGCTCGCACATTTACTGACAGCCCGGGGGTTGCTGCCGGATATCCGTATCCGGCTTGCCCGTTACTATGATGAACTGCTTGTCGATGAAGTCCAGGACTTTGCCGGACATGACTTTAATTTTCTGCTGGAGCTCTGCCGCGCGGAAATCACTGTGCTCTGTTGCGGCGATTTTTATCAGCATACCTTTGATACAAGCCATGACGGCAACGTTAATTCAACGCTGCACGACGACATCACGCGATATGAGGCCCGCTTCGACGCAGCAGGTTTCGCGGTTGACCGGGACACGCTCAACCGGACATGGCGTTGCTCAGCTTCAGTGTGCGAGTTTATCACCGGGCAACTGAACATCCGTATCGCTGCCCATGGGATACATGCCTCCCTGATTGAAACGATCGCAGATACAGAGCGCTCAGCCACCCTGCACGCCGATAATACGGTGATTAAGCTCTTCTATCGTGAACATCACCGTTACGGCTGCTATTCCATGAACTGGGGCGCCAGTAAAGGGCTCGATCACTTTCAGGATGTCTGCATTGTGATGGGATCCTCCCACTGGAAGCTTCTGACCCGTCAGGAACTGGCAACCCTTCCACCGTCGTCCCGTAACAGGCTGTACGTGGCATGCTCACGGGCGCGCGGCAACATTTATTTTGTTCCCGAAACTCATCTGCGCCGATTCCGAAACTGAGTTACCGACTTCTCAGTCGGGCACAAATCAGTAAAAAGCGAGGGTCATCGACGGGAATACCGGCTGGACAGGTGCGGTTCCGGTTCTCGCTTTCCGGAACCTGGCTAACAATATGTAACATTATCATTAAATACAATTATGCCAGTTATTTTTATTCGCAAAATGCGGTGATGCTTCCAATTAGTAGAACATGTGTTTTTCAATAAACGTCCCGATGACTTTTTCGTGGATCTCTACTGAACGCGAGAAGCAGATTGTTTTACGAGCCAAGCGCTTAATGCGGGTGCGCAGCGTCAGGTTATTGCGCTCAATCCGTTGGGTGAATATTTTTCCGGTCAGATGCTTATCCTTCGGCACCTCCCGGCCATAGCTGCCCCAGTCGTCGCTGGTGATCATGCCGATGTTGAATGGCGGGCACTGTTGCAAAGTTAGCGATGAGGCAGCCTTTTGTCTTATTCAAAGGCCTTACATTTCAAAAACTCTGCTTACCAGGCGCATTTCGCCCAGGGGATCACCATAATAAAATGCTGAG
>NZ_JAENDM010000072.1:0-13249 GCF_019375075.1 Escherichia sp. XD33 | reverse complement strand
ACCATCATCAGTTGTGAAGTAGTGATTCACGACTTCAAGGCGCTTTTCAAAAGGGTATTTTGGCTTTGACATATTAGGGGCTATTCCATTTCATCGTCCAACAAAATGGGTGCAGTACAGGTTGATAGAAATATCGCCTGGGGCTTTTGTCCATCTGGAACCTCGCGAATGCTTAACGCCAGACAGCCTCAAGCACCCGACGCCATTCTATACCTGATAATTCTTCCAGCGGCGTTCACGTTTAAAATCAGGAATACTGCTCGCAAAATAAAAACGCCCCCATCATTTCTGACAGAGGCGTTTAATTTATCCGGCAATATTTACCCTTCGTGCAATCCACATTCCCTTTTTAAGCCAAAGAAACGTGTTTCTTCTTCCGACATGCCAGGTTCCCATTTACGGGTTGTATGGGTATCACCGACCGATAAATATCCTTCATCCCATAATGGGTGATATTTCAGGCCATGTTTTTGCAGGTACTGATAAATAGTTCGGTTATCCCAGTCGATAATCGGCAGCACTTTAAATACGCCACGCTGAATTGCCAGCACCGGTAAATTGGCGCGGCTGCCGGATTGTTCGCGGCGCAGGCCAGCAAACCAGGTTTGCGCGTTAAGTTCTTTCAGCGCCCGGTTCATCGGTTCGACTTTGTTGATGTCATTGTACTTTTCAATGCCTTCAACGCCCTGTTCCCACAGTTTGCCGTAGCGTGCTTCCTGCCAGGCGGCGCTTTCGGTAGCACGGTACACTTTCAGGTTGAGCTTGAGTTTGTCCGTTAACTCGTCAATAAAGCGGTAGGTTTCCGGAAACAGATAACCGGTATCGGTGAGGATCACTGGAATATCCGGCCGAATCTGATTCACCAGATGCAGGCTCACCGCCGCCTGAATGCCGAAGCTGGAAGAAAGCACATATTCACCGGGCAGATTATCCAGCGCCCAGGCTACGCGGCCTTCAGCGTCCAGTTTTTCCAGTTGGGCGTTAGTTTCCGCCAGCGCCAGAATGCGATCTACCTTCGGCAGTTCGTTCAGGGCGTTTAGATCGAGTTTGGACATAGATTCCTCACTGTTTGCCTTGCCTGATGCGACGCTCACGCGTCTTATCAGGCCTACAAGACCGGGCTGATGGTTAATCCCACAAATCGCGCGCCGGATCGAGCACCGGGCGAATGATGCCCGCACGCACCGTAAAGTCGCCGAAGCCTTCACCCGCTTCGCGCTCTTTCGCCCAGCGCCCTATCAGTTCATCAAGCGACGCCAGGATTTCCGGCTCGGTGATGTTTTCTTTATACATCCGAGGGATACGTGTCCCAATGCGGTTGCCGCCAAGATGCAGGTTGTAGCGACCCGGCGCTTTACCCACCAGGCCCACTTCCGCCAGCATCGCGCGACCACAACCGTTCGGGCAGCCTGTTACACGCATCACGATATGCTCATCGCTGACACCATGTTTCGCCATTAAATTATCGATGTTGTCGATAAAAGACGGCAGGAAACGCTCCGCTTCCGCCATCGCCAGCGGGCAAGTCGGGAATGACACGCAGGCCATTGAGTTTTCACGCTGCGGCGTGACGGCATTCATTAACCCGCTCTCTTTGGCGATCTTCTCGATCTTCGCTTTCTCGCTTTCCGGTACACCGGCGATGATCAGATTCTGGTTCGCCGTAATGCGGAAATCGCCTTTGTGGATCTTCGCGATCTCCAGCAGGCCGGTTTTCAGCGGACGCGCCGGATAATCAAGGATGCGACCATTTTCGATAAACAGCGTCAGGTGCCAGTTATCATCAATGCCCTTAACCCAGCCAATACGATCGCCTCGTCCGGTGAACTCATATGGACGGATCGGTTCAAATTTGATCCCCGCGCGACGCTCCACTTCCGCTTTAAACGTCTCAACCCCCACGCGCTCCAGCGTGTATTTGGTTTTGGCATTTTTACGATCGGTTCGGTTACCCCAGTCACGCTGAGTTGTCACGACGGCTTCGGCCACCGCCAGCGTATGCTCCAGCGGCAGATAGCCAAACTCACTCGCGGTGCGGGCGTAGGTTTTCTTGTTGCCGTGTTCGATGGAAAGCCCACCGCCCACCAACAGGTTAAAGCCCACCAGCTTGCCGTTTTCGGCGATCGCCACGAAGTTCATGTCGTTGGCGTGCAGATCGATATCGTTCTGTGGCGGGATCACTACCGTGGTTTTGAATTTACGCGGCAGGTAGGTCTGGCCGAGGATCGGTTCTTCATCAGTAGTGGCGACTTTTTCCTGGTCGAGCCAGATCTCCGCATACGCGCGGGTACGCGGCAGCAGATGCTCAGAAATCTTCTTCGCCCACTCGTACGCTTCCGCGTGTAGCTGCGACTCGTAAGGGTTCGAGGTGCAGAGTACGTTACGGTTCATGTCGTTAGCGGTCGCCAGCGCATCAAGACCAACCGAGTGCAGCATCTGGTGCACCGGTTTGACGTTCTTTTTCAGAATGCCGTGGAACTGAAACGTCTGGCGGTTGGTCAGGCGAATGCTGCCATAGATGGTGTTTTCACCGGCAAATTTGTCTATCGCCTGCCACTGTTTAGTGGTAATCACCCCACCCGGCAGACGGCAGCGCAACAGCATCGCGTGGCGCGGCTCCAGCTTCTGTTCAGCACGTTCGGCGCGGATGTCGCGGTCATCCTGCTGATACATGCCGTGGAAGCGGATCAGCAGGAAGTTGTCGCCCTTAAAGCCGCCGGTCAGACCGTCGTTTAAATCTTCCGCAATGGTGCCGCGCAGGTAGTTGCTTTCAAGCTTCATGCGCTCGGCGTCTGTCAGTTTTCCTTCGACCACTAAAGGCCCTGGATGTTTTTCGCTCATTAGTAGACATCTCGCTGATAACGGCGCTCTACGCGCAGCTCACTTAAAAATTCATCCGCCGCTTCGGTGTCCATGCCACCAAATTCGGCAATCACTTCCAGAAGTGCCTGCTCAACGTCTTTCGCCATGCGATTAGCGTCACCGCAGACATAAATGTGGGCACCGTCATTGATCCAGCGCCACAGCTCCGCGCCCTGTTCGCGCAGTTTGTCTTGTACGTAAACTTTTTCTTTTTGGTCGCGCGACCAGGCGAGATCGATCCGCGTCAGCACACCCTCTTTGACGTAGCGCTGCCACTCCACCTGGTAGAGGAAATCTTCCGTAAAGTGCGGGTTGCCAAAGAACAGCCAGTTTTTTCCCGGCGCTTCATCGGCAGCACGTTGCTGCATAAAGGCGCGGAACGGCGCGATGCCGGTGCCTGGGCCAATCATAATCACCGGGGTTTCTGGATTGGCTGGCAGGCGGAAGTTATCGTTATGTTCGATAAATACGCGGACTTCGCCCTCTTCTTCCACGCGGTCAGCGAGGAAGCTGGAGGCACCACCGGCACGGGCGCGGCCTTCCACGTCGTAACGCACCACACCAACGGTGACGTGTACTTCGTTCTCGACTTCCGCCTGCGAGGAGGCAATGGAATAGAGACGCGGCGTCAGCGGGCGCAGCAGATTAATTAGCGCTTCGGCATCAAGCTGTGCCGGGGAGAAACGCACCATGTCAACAATCGGCGTCGTCGCGGCGTAATGCTGTAACTTCGCTTTATCGCCCACCAGCGGCAGCAGTGTTTCACTGCGGGTAAGCGTGGCGTAATTCTCAACAATGTTGGCGGTGTTGACGGTCAGTTCGAAGTGCCACTGTAGCGCTTCGTTCAGAGGCAACGTTTTGCCCTCGACGGTGACAGGTTCATCGCCTTTCAGCCACAGCAGTTCGACAAGTTCTTTCACCAGTGCCGGATCGTTCTGATACCAGACGCCCAGCGCGTCACCCGGCTGGTAACGCAGGCCCGAGTCACCTAAGTCAATTTCGATATGGCGAACGTCTTTTTCAGAGTTACGCCCGGTAATTTTCTGGTTAACAGAGAGGCTAGCCACCAGCGGCGCGTCTTTGCTGTACGGGCTGGTGTGGATTTCATTTACCGCGCCAGTAGCGACGGATTGCGAAGGTGCCGCGACAGGCGCACGCGATTTAAGCGCATCAACCACGCGGGCGCGCCACTCGCTGGCAGCAGCCTGGTATTCAACATCGGCATCGACACGGTCGAGCAGGCGTTCACCACCCAGTTCCGCCAGCTTGCTGTCGAAATCTTTCCCGGACTGGCAGAAAAATTCATAAGAGCTATCGCCGAGGCTAAACACGGCAAACGCGGTGTTTTCCAGCTTTGGCGCTTTTTTGGAGAACAGGAACTTATGCAGCGCGACGGCTTCTTCCGGCGGTTCCCCTTCCCCTTGCGTTGACGTCACTACGATGAGCAGTTTTTCGCTGGCGATTTGTTTGAATTTATAGTCGCCCGCGTTCACCAGCTTAACGTTCAGTTTTGCTGCTAATAAATCATCACGTAATGCTTCAGCAACCCGGCGCGCATTGCCGGTTTGCGAGGCGGAGATAATAGTTATACCCGGCATTTCTGCGGCTGGCGCTGGCGTTGCTGCAAGCGCAGCAGGCTGCTGATTGAGTACGCCCCAGAAATAGCCAGAAACCCAGGCAAGCTGGGTGGGAGTTAAATCGGTCGTGGCCGCCTGAAGGCGTGCCAGTTGCTCCGGGTTCAACGGAAGCAACGCGGAAGGTGGGACCTGTGTCGTCATGCGTCGTTATGTTCCAGTAAGCAAAGCTGTTTCTGCGCCCTGTCAGCGCCCATAAAACAGAAGAGAAGGTAAGGTTAACGGGGCAAACGGTGTGGATTAAAGACGGGATAGCGATAACTAATAACCAAATCGACTAACCTGTTTTAGCAATAGTCTTTAACAACAAAATAGATTAACCAACCTAATGAAAAACAAATGAATTTAGCCAATCATTAAGATAAATCAGCGATTTTGCGCAACAAAGTCGTTTTAGATAATGCGAAAAAACAGCCTTTCCGGTACTCTACGGCGGTTTTATCGTCCTGTAGAGAAATTATGATGTCCACCACGTTATTTAAAGATTTCACCTTCGAAGCCGCTCACCGCTTACCACACGTCCCGGAAGGGCATAAATGTGGTCGCCTGCACGGGCATTCCTTTATGGTGCGACTGGAAATTACCGGGGAAGTCGATCCGCATACGGGCTGGATTATCGATTTCGCTGAACTAAAAGCGGCGTTTAAACCAACCTACGAGCGCCTCGATCACCATTATCTCAATGATATTCCAGGTCTGGAAAACCCAACCAGCGAGGTTTTAGCAAAATGGATTTGGGATCAGGTTAAACCCGTTGTGCCGCTGTTAAGTGCGGTGATGGTAAAAGAAACCTGCACCGCAGGTTGTATCTATCGCGGCGAATGATAAGAGTGTGTCGGCGGTCAATTTCCCTTAAGTAACGCTATGTTAGGGTGTTGTGTTCTGGATATCTGGGGCATGACATGGAAGACGACTGCGACATTATTATTATTGGTGCCGGTATTGCAGGCACCGCTTGCGCGTTACGCTGCGCGCGAGCGGGTTTATCCGTTTTGTTACTGGAACGCGCTGAAATCCCCGGCAGCAAAAATCTTTCCGGCGGGCGGTTATATACCCATGCACTCGCGGAACTCCTCCCGCAATTTCATCTGACCGCGCCTCTTGAACGACGCATCACTCACGAAAGCCTTTCCCTGTTAACGCCCGATGGCGTAACGACGTTTTCCAGCTTACAGCCCGGCGGTGAATCCTGGAGTGTATTACGTGCACGATTCGATCCGTGGCTGGTTGCCGAAGCCGAAAAAGAAGGTGTCGAATGCATCCCCGGAGCGACGGTGGATGCACTGTATGAAGAAAACGGCAGAGTCTGTGGCGTTATTTGTGGTGACGATATTCTCCGCGCCCGTTATGTGGTGCTGGCAGAAGGTGCCAACAGCGTCCTGGCTGAACGTCACGGGTTAGTGACTCGTCCTGCTGGCGAAGCGATGGCGTTGGGGATCAAAGAAGTGCTGTCGCTGGAAACATCCGCTATTGAAGAACGTTTTCATCTGGAGAATAACGAAGGCGCAGCGTTGCTGTTCAGCGGCAGGATCTGTGATGACTTACCCGGCGGCGCATTTCTTTATACTAATCAACAAACGCTCTCGTTAGGGATTGTTTGCCCGCTCTCTTCCCTTACGCAAAGTCGTGTTCCGGCAAGCGAGCTGCTGACTCGCTTTAAAGCGCATCCGGCAGTGCGCCCGCTTATCAAAAACACGGAATCACTGGAGTATGGTGCGCATCTGGTGCCAGAAGGTGGCTTGCACAGTATGCCGGTGCAATACGCCGGTAACGGCTGGCTGCTGGTGGGCGATGCGTTGCGCAGTTGCGTCAATACCGGAATTTCCGTGCGCGGCATGGATATGGCGCTGACTGGCGCGCAGGCGGCGGCACAAACGCTGATAAGCGCCTGCCAGCACCGCGAGCCGCAAAATCTGTTTCCGCTTTATCATCACAACGTAGAGCGCAGCCTGCTGTGGGATGTTCTACAGCGTTATCAGCATGTTCCGGCGCTTTTGCAACGCCCGGGATGGTACCGTACGTGGCCTGCGTTAATGCAGGATATTTCCCGCGATTTATGGGATCAGGGTGATAAACCTGTTCCACCGCTGCGCCAGTTATTCTGGCATCATTTACGTCGTCACGGCCTGTGGCATCTGGCGGGCGATGTTATCAGGAGTCTGCGATGTCTGTAGCCCGTAATCTCTGGCGCGTTGCTGATGCGCCGCACATTGTTCCGGCTGACTCCGTTGAGCGCCAGACGGCAGAACGGTTGATTAACGCCTGTCCGGCAGGTCTTTTTTCGCTCACACCGGAAGGTGACTTACGTATTGACTATCGCAGTTGCCTGGAGTGTGGCACCTGCCGTTTGCTGTGCGACGAATCAACACTACAACAGTGGCGCTATCCGCCTTCCGGATTCGGCATCACCTACCGCTTTGGATAAATAATAAGGATAATTTATGCCCCTCTTACACCTGCTCCGCCAGAATCCGGTGATTGCTGCCGTTAAAGATAATGCCAGCCTGCAACTGGCAATCGATTCTGAATGCCAATTTATTTCCGTGTTGTACGGCAATATCTGCACCATCAGTAATATCGTTAAAAAGATTAAGAACGCCGGGAAATATGCTTTTATTCATGTTGATTTGCTGGAAGGCGCGTCAAATAAAGAAGTCGTTATTCAGTTTTTGAAACTGGTGACCGAGGCGGACGGCATTATCAGTACCAAAGCCTCAATGTTGAAAGCGGCAAGAGCGGAAGGTTTTTTCTGTATTCATCGCCTGTTTATTGTTGATTCAATTTCGTTTCACAACATTGATAAGCAAGTTGCGCAATCGAATCCGGATTGTATTGAGATCCTGCCAGGCTGTATGCCCAAAGTGCTGGGCTGGGTGACAGAGAAAATCCGCCAACCGCTGATTGCCGGTGGGCTGGTGTGCGATGAAGAAGATGCGCGTAATGCGATTAACGCGGGTGTCGTGGCGCTTTCCACCACGAATACCGGGGTCTGGACGTTAGCGAAAAAATTACTTTGACGGGATAATCGTAACCAATTGAATTTGGTTTGATTTGTAGGCCGCACGCCACATCCGACATTCAGCGCCTGATGCGACGCTTGACGCGTCTTATCAGGCCTACAAGTCCCCAGGCCAGAACCGTAGGCAGGATCATCCGGCAACACGTTATTGGCAATCTGCGTGAATGTTTGTCACCAGTGCCTCCAGCACCACTTTCCAGTCATCAACCACGCCAACATCTGCCTGTGAAAATACCGCAGCGCTGGCGTCATGATTAATCGCCACCACAAACTTGCTATTGCGTACGCCCGCCATTAACGCTGCTGCGCCAGAAGCGCCAACAACAATACACACCTCAGGTGCCAGCAGATGTCCGGAAATACCAATCACTTTTTCAGCATCAACGCCACCGTTCATCACTCGCGCCCGACTGTAGCCCACTTCGGCTCCCAGCTTTTCTGCCAGCATAGCGATTTCCTGGTTATCTGCCTCTCCGCCCTGCCCCACCACCAGCACCCGTCTGGCCTCAGCTAATGGGTCGCGGGTAACATTTTTCAGATCCTCTGTGCTAACCAGCCAGTCCGGAAGCGCACCCGGGACAATGTTCAGTTGTTGCATTCCAGAGGGCAACGTGGCGTTTTTCGCTGCTCCCGCCTGACGCGCCAGGGAAAGGCATAGCGGGCGTTTTTCTGTTTGCAGCGTCGCCGTTAGCGCATTTCCCCAGTGGGATTTGCGCACGCTTACGGTTGGAATATCTAACGAAGTCACCTGGCAGATGCTTGCACCATGTAAACGCCAGGCCAGCCGGGTCGACAGTTCATCGCCAAACGTTCCCGGCGGAAAGAGAACAACGTCCGCAGGCGTTCGCTGCCACTGTTCCACCAACGCATCCAGCACCTGTTCCGCCACTACAGGCTGAGGTTCAATCTGCCAGTGCGCCAGGGTACAACCGCTGAAATCCTGCGCCGCCAGCCAGCTTGCTATTGCGGCATTCTCCTGATTTATTGTCACAATTGCGATATTCATGGCTGCATCCTTTGGCGTAAATAGTCCTGCCATAGCTTTTGAGCTTTTTCTGCTACCGTTTGCCCATCAATCAGCGTCGCTCCGCGTCGTTGCTCTGCTCTTGCCAGTTGCAGACACTGCATCGCTGGCATTTCGGCAGCAACAGTTTTACGGATAATTTCTGCTTTCCCCGCAGCCATTCGCTGGCGCATTCCCGGTACTGGCAAGGCCACTTCACCGCACTGACGCACGGCAATCACCGCAGGCAAGCGAACCCGGCAACAACGCAACCCATGTTCAGTACGCTGTTCGAGGGTGATAAACAGCGCGTCGAGAGTGAAACGCTCCACCTGGGTGAAGCAGGGCCAGCCCAGCATTTCCGCCAGCAAAAATGGCGTTTGCCCATTCTGCCCTTCGCTGCTTTGGCAGCCGGTAATTATCAGATCCAGCGGATTCTGATGCTGCCATTCGGCAATATGGCGAGCGACAAATTCCGGCGCAAAGCGCAGATCTGCCGCCGTCTCCAGCAATACAGCTTCCTCAAACCCAAGAGCCATGAGATAGCGCAGCCAGTGCAATGCCCGTTCATCCCCCATGCTCAACGCGGTTAAAGACATCGGCGTACCGTTTTTTCTCTGCGCCAACAGCAGCGCGGCAGCGGCCTGTTCATCAGCACCGAGTAAACTTCGCAGTAGCGAAATATCCGGTCCGCTTTTACCCTGAGCCGCCTGCCACTCTTTTTCCGCCAGCATTCCGGCATCCGGTTCGGCTTTAAACGCTAACAGAATGTTCATTCGCACCTCCTACATTTCCCGCCGCCACCAGCGGGAGGGCTTTAGTTTCTGGTGCCCATAGCCAGGTCACAACAAAACCAACCAACAACACTGTCGCCAGGAGCAATAAGGTGACTTGCATTCCCCACTGCGCCAGCACCCACGGCAGCAGGCCAGTACTTACCGCCGCGCCAAGTCGACTCATGGCAGTGGCAAAACCGACGCCCAGCGAGCGAATGTCAGTAGGAAAACTTTCCGCAGGCAAAATGCCCACCAGATTACTGACTGCCGAAATGGTGGTGCTGAAGAGAACAAAAAGCAGCAGCGTTAATGAACTGCCGGAAGGCAAACAGGCCATGACTACCAGCGTTGCCGCCAGCAGCAAAAAACTTCCCAGCAAAAATTTGCGATGTGCCAGCAGGTGCGTCAGAACTAATCCCAGCAGCGCGCCCACAATTAACAACGCATTAAGCATCAGGCTGGCAGTCAGCGCATCTTCCAGACCAATAGTCTGGGCGATAGTTGGCAGCCAGGTATAAATCACAAACCATGGGATTACGAGGCAGACAAAGAAGACGCTGTTAAACGCCGTGCGCCGCCAGTAACGCGAAGAGAACAAGGTTTTGATGTGTTTATGGGTCGCCGTTGCCACTTCATCGCCCAGTAAAACATGGGGACCAAAATAGCGATGCACGATAGCGTGAGCTTCTGCAAAACGCCCCTGGCGCAGTAGCCAACGTGGCGATTCTGGCGTTCCCCAGCGTAATAACGTAATCAACAATGCGGGCAGAGCTGCCGATGCCAGCAACCAGCGCCAGGCCTCCGGGTTTTCGGAAATAAAGTGATGTCCGGCAATACTTGCCAGCACATAACCTACGGTCCACACCACGCTGAATGCGCCCAGCAAAATACCGCGATGGCGGCGCGGGGAAAATTCAGCCAGCAAGGTGTGACCAACTGAGTAATCGCCTCCCAGCCCAATGCCGATCAAAATGCGCAGCCCAATAAGATGCTCTGGCGTGGTGGCAAAAAATTGCAGGAACGAAGCGAGCGTAATCAGCAAAAAGCTGAAGGTGAAGATTTTTTGCCGACCAATATGGTCGGAGATCCACCCAAGAACCAGGCTGCCAAGAAACAAACCAAGGAGCGCCGAGCCGCCGATCATTCCCGCCATAAACGGCGTCAGTTGCATGGCGGGCGTAAGCTGAATAATGGCGTAACCAATGACGCCGAGAACATAACCGTCGGTCAGGTGTGCGCCGAAAGTGAGCGCAGCAATGCGGCAGTGAAAACGGTTAAGCGGTAAATCATCCATTCGCACCGGTGAAGTGTTCATCTTTACCCCTTCATTGTCCGGTAATAAGAACGGCTGCTCGCCTGAGAAGCCGAAAAGGCAACGCCCCGTCATCGCGGAACGCTGCCTGACACATTATTTTTCAATCGGATAGATAGTACCCGTATTCATAATGCCGTTAGGATCGAACTGCTTTTTCAGCCCTTCCAGCAACGCCCACGCGCTGCCGTGTTCCAGTTTGCTCCAGTGAACGCGATGTTTACCGATACCGTGGTGGTGCACCATCGAACCGCCGAGGCGAATGGTTTCTTCACAGATGATCTTGTTGAGCGGATTGTGGTACTTGTCGATTTCCTCTTCCGGCTTACAGTCAACGACGTTGTAATCGTAGACGAAGTACATGTTGGTGCCGTTCTGATAGCTATGAGAGGAATGACCGCCCAGCATGGTGATGTCGTCGGCGTGCGGGAACTCAGTACGAATACGGTTAATAACGCTTTCGTAGATTTCGTGGATGCAGCTCCAGCAGCCGGACACTTCGGTGGTAAAGCCCATGTTGCCGGTTTTGAGGATCTGCACACGTTCGGCAGCCACTTTATCCGGTCCCCAGTTCAGGTTGTTAAACCAGGTTTCGATCAGTTTGCTGTCCACGCGCTGGCACTGCGGGTAGCGGGCAACGATTTCCGCAATCCCTTCGCCCGTCGCCTTCGCAATGCGAGGGTTACCTTCAGCCATAAAGATCAGCACGCATTTTCCGTCTGCAAAATGGGTGAAGTGTTGGGTGCCATCTTCAGCGTCATACAAACGAGCGATCGACGGACGATACCCTTCCACCATGACTTCACGCAGGATGTTGAAGCCGGTTTTCATATCTTCCAGGATATAGCCGTAGAAGAGGTTGTTTTCCGGGGTGAATTTAAAGATTTTCACTGTTACTTCAGTGATATAGCAAAGTGCACCTTCGTTACCGATGATGATGTGGCGAATGTCCGGGCCAGCCGCGCGGCGTGGCACGTTTTTAATGCGTGTGACGGTGCCATCAGCCAATACTGCTTCCAGACCAACGACCATATCTTCGATTGCGCCGTAGAGTGTGGAGAACTGCCCGATACTGCGGGTTGCTACCAGGCCGCCCATCTGAGCCAGCGGCTTTGACTGCGGAGAATGCCCCGTGGTGTAACCTTTTTCACGCAACGCATTTTCCAGCACCTCCAGCGGAACGCCACATTGCGCCGTCGCCTGCATATTCTCAATATCAATATTAATGATTTGATTCATGGCGGAACCGTCGAGCACCACCGAGTTTTCTACAACAGTTTCCAGCCCACCTTCGGTGGCGGAAGCACCGGTACGCGGCACACCGTTAATTTTGTGCGCATTCATAAAATTCAGCACACGGGATACTTGCTCTGTGGAACCGAGTTTTACGACCGCTGCCGGAATCGGCAAAGTATAAATGCCATGAATATCCGGAAATTTACGAAAACGGTCAATACTGTTCTTCTTTAATACTGTTTCATCGGTAATTACGCGATCTGCACCAACAATTTCCTTTAGCTGGTCGACAATCGCTGCGCGAGATAAAGACATAGTAATTCCTTCCTGATAATAAAAATGGAATAATCATTAATAAGAGAAAACAGAAACCACCGTTATGGGTTAGCGCACTAAATAACCGCCATCGACCACTAATAAATGCCCGTTGACATAATTCGATGCCTGACTTGCGAGAAACACGGCTGCGCCCATTAAATCCTGAGTATCGCCCCAACGGTTTGCCGGAATATGATCAAGAACGCGCTGATTGGTTTCTGGATTACTGCGTGTCGCCAGCGTAATATCTGTTGCATAATAGCCAGGGGCGATACCATTTACCTGAATATTATATTGACCTAGTTCATCACAATAAGCTTTGGTGAACCCGGCAAGAGCATGTTTAGTGGCAGAATATGCAGGTGACCATTGTCCACCTAAGTAAGAGAACAATGAACAGATATTAATGATTTTACCGCTTTTCTGCGGGATCATAATTTTTGCTGCTTCGTAGCTTAACTCAAATGCGGCGGTCAGGTTCACATCAATCATTGGATCCCAGTCGGCACGACCGAAGTCCAGCACCTTATTCAGCTTACAAATACCGGCATTGTTAACCAGAATATCAACTGTACCGAAACGCTCACAGCAAGCAGCGATAATCTTCTGCGGCGCGCCTTCTGCGGTGATATCCACCTGCATGAAGTCCACCTCAACACCCTGTTTTTCAATCATTTCCTTTGTTTCGCCGTTATCTTTGACAAAACTTGGAATAAAGACATTTGCGCCTGCTTTGGCCAACGCCATGGCAAATGCCTGGCCTAAACCGCTATTCCCGCCGGTAACAATTGCGGTTTTACCTTTCAGGGAGAAAAAATCCATTGAGAACGCATTGAGAGATTCGATTGACATAGTTAGCTCCAATTTCCGTAAGGCAAAAAAAAAGAAAGGTAACTTCCCCCGAGAGAGGGAAGTTACCTTTCTCATTATCTCTGGTAACTGGAGATAATTTTTAGCATAAGGGCATTTTTGATCCTACCCACGTAATATGGACACAGGCCTAAGCGAGGTTCTTGTTTTCAAATTGTTCCGGACTGAGGCCGCCACACCAACTGTGCCGCCGCCACCGATTGTAATCACATTCGATAT
>NZ_JAENDM010000071.1:0-13897 GCF_019375075.1 Escherichia sp. XD33 | reverse complement strand
TTCAGTTTTTTAATCCCGAAATAAACCAGAACCGCTGCACCAATACCGAACAGATATTTCGATGTTGTGATACCCCAGCCAATACAGATTGCTGCGGGGATCAGTTCATCCAGTGGCAGGCCAAACCAGCGGCTCTGGTTGGTCAGTGTTTCCGGGAAACGATATTTCTTAAGTTTATTCTCGTCTCCCGACATCGTTTTATTTCCTGTCAGAGGCCAACGACGGCCATACCCACAGCAATAAATACAGAGATGATGGCGAAACCGGCCAGGAACTTGACGTTTTTGGTCATCATGTACATGACCGCACCGACCAGAACTTCAGCCAGAACAACCCATTTAACAATACTGGAGTCCTTACCGAAGGTCGCCTTAACCGTGTTGTTACCACTTGCCATCAGGTCCTGACCACTGCTGCTAGCGGCCATCGCCAGTTGCGGGAAGAACATCATCAGAACAGCAGCCGGGATCACAGCGCGAGCCAGGCGAAGCATATTCAGACGAGTGAATTTGGAAAAAAACGACTTCTTTTTGACGGGCGCAGAAGCACCCTGAACACTTAAAACGGCGTCCATATGATTCCTCTGTTTAATATTGATAGATAAAAACTAAAGTTCTTTAAATGTTGACTCGCTCTCTTCGGTCACCTCCCTGAATATTTCTTCGTTATAGAAATCAGGAAATCGTTTCAGATGATCTCTGAGACGGATCTGGACTTCTATCGTTTTACTTCTTCCACTACGATCTTTGGCCTTAATAAGTCGGTTATTTGTATCTTCATCGAGATACACCGAGACTGTTCTGCTTATACCGCCTCTCGCGTTACGCCTCCTCACTCAATTCACCTCTGTTTCCCGACTAATAAAATTATGATTGCACAGAAACCGACGAAAAAAAACACGCCAAAATTGGCGTGCCTTATTTAACATTTACTTAACGCTATAAAATTCACGAATTATATTTAATAGCAAATCTATTTTCCCTTTATAGATACATGACACTCTGAATAAATCAAAGTGTTCAAAAAATTCTTTTATTTTCCGTTTAACTGGTTTAATTCGATCCTCAGATGCTCTGTCTGTAATACCCAATTCTCTGGCAATTGTTGCATGACCAACACCCAGCATATAAAAAGAGAAAACAAGCAATGTCCCGGGGGAAAGATCATTCCATATCGTTAATTTATCAGAAGTATTTGTATTACTTCCACTCTGACTTAACGCAAAAAATGGATAATCAGGAAACGGATTAATTTGCCATAAAACAACAGATTCGTCATTATAAAAAGAAACATTCTCCATCCTTATCTGATAGATTTCGCCATGAAAATTAAAACGACGACAAAATGCAGAGCCATGTCCAAGAGCCTGGCATTCCAATTCAAGTGATGAAAGAAAAATTTCAACCTGCAGACGTATATAACTCTCTCCGGATAAGGGTTTATCTTCTCTGGAAAAGAGTTCAATAAAAGCCCCATTGGCATAAAGGATTTTCCGGTTTTTGTTACGGACACAAACCGGAACGGGAGAATTTCTGTAGATATTCTGAACGTTAAGGATGTACTTATTTACAGATTGACTGTTAAGTGGCCTTTCTCTACGATCCAGCGCACACATAGGAACCTCCGTTAAGGATTCTATGGACAGTCGATGCAGGGAGTTCAGACCTCCCTGCATCGGCGATTTTCAGTTTCAATTTTTAACGTGGCATTAACCACGTAATTAATATACTAATTATCTGACGTATTGTCATCTTTTTGAATCATAAAAATTCTTATATTTGAACCAACTCAAACTTCATTTTCATTTATTCATCATCATTTTTTGGAAAAAACCGGTCCATCTCAACAGACACTTTCTCTCTGATATCGTCAACCATACTGGCATATTCAAACTTCGGGTTTCCGGAGACATGAGGACTGAGAGACTCAATACCTAAAATCTTTGCCACCGTTGACTGTGTTTTTACAACACATTCAAGAAGAAGTTTATTAAACTCTGTCTGGTTAAACGCAGACTCTTTACGCTCCATCTGTGCATCATATACGCGAAGCCCCAATTCAAGAAGCATTGAAGCAGTTCCTGAAAGGCTTATATCTTTATCTCTTGCTCCCTCCTGACGACGCTTTTCAACAATCATGTTAATTTTTTCATGAACCTCATTACTGATATACAGATTTACTCTGGCCATAAGACAGTACCTTTTATATTCTGAAACAAGTGTTTTATTTCATTTACTCATAGTTTGGTCTGAAAAAAGAAGAGCACCCCTAGCAGCGCCCCTAGGGGCATACTATAAAAAAACGCACGGCGCTGCTAGGGGCGGCCCTAATATATCCAAATGTTTTTCATAAAATTTGTCAGTACTGACCCTAACAAGGGTCGCCATAGGGTCGCCATAGGGTCGTCAACGCCCCTATTTAATAATGTAAAATAAATTAAAATACATTATTTAAAACATAAGCTAATGATTCAAAAAGCAAATCAGCAAAAACTTGTTTTTGCGTGGGGTGTGGTGCTTTTGGTGGTGAGAACCACCAACCTGTTGAGCCTTTTTGTGGAGTGGGTTAAATTATTTACGGATAAAGTCACCAGAGGTGGAAAAATGAAAAAATGGATGTTAGCAATCTGCCTGATGTTTATAAATGGGATCTGCGAAGCCGCCGATTGCTTTGATCTTGCAGGTCGGGATTACAAAATAGACCCGGATTTACTGAGAGCGATATCATGGAAAGAATCCCGTTACCGGGTTAATGCCATCGGTATTAATCCGGTAACGGGATATGGCAGCGGACTGATGCAGGTAGATTCCCAGCATTTTAACGAACTGGCCCGCTATGGAATTAAGCCGGAACATCTGACAACAGATCCCTGTATGAACATTTATACCGGTGCTTATTATCTGGCAATAGCCTTTAAAAAATGGGGCGTCTCCTGGGAGGCCGTTGGTGCATACAATGCCGGATTCAGGAAGACCGAACGCCAGAACCAGAGACGTCTTGCCTACGCATCAGAGGTTTACCGGATTTATACCTGGATAAAGAGCAGTAAAGGCATCCGGGTTCCGACCACGAAGAAATCACTTTCCCAAATTAACAGTGTGCAGAAAAATTAATATTGTATACATTGTCAAATACCGGTTATGCCGCGACAGCGGCATGGAAGGCCACACACAAAAATATCATATGAGTGATAATGCTGACTGGCCGAAGCCCCGCAAAGCGGGATCCCATCTTATATATATCCGGTAACTGCGCAGCCTCCTGCCAGACCATTTTTCGCGGGCACAATATTTACAGACTACCGAAAAGCCAGTTGATGAAATTGAGGCATATCAGACGACACAGCAATGCCGCAGGATGATAATATAAGTAAAGCCCCGAAAAATTTTTCGGGGCTTTACTTATATTATCATGACTTCCACTCCCTGAACTGTTCGGCAATCATCCATAATGCTTTGTTGATTCGGATATCACCGTCAATGCCTGTAATGGCTCTTGTTCTGGTATTTTTACCGGAGGCACTTCGCCCCGATAATCCACCTTTTATCATATTCTCCTGAACCCGCTGCCAGGTTGTCCAGAGATCGTTCTGTTTATCCTCCCAACGGCGGGGAGTAATTATTTGTTCTGGCGTCACTGGCGTTTTATTTTCATCTTCGTACCTGGCCATCAATGCAGCTCTGCCAAATAAATGTTGTTCGTCACTGTTAAGATGTATCTCTTTCATTGTCTCCATATTTTCAGTGACTTTATCAAAGACACCGAGCACTTCATACGCTCCCTCAATAACCTGCCCGACAATATCACCTTTATGTGGAACGCGGATTTCGCCAAAATTATTCCCACACACCAGGCCATTTGTGCAGACAAAACGAAAAATTCCTGGGATCATCTGATAACTGGATGAACCATCATGTGAATTAAGCAGGATAATTTCAGGAACTTCTTTCCCGTTAATATGCCCTTCCCTGCGAAGACGTAACATATGTTTACTGTATTCGCGGCGTCCCAAATCACGAACCCGACTCTGACAGGCAAAGAATGGCTGGAAACCTTCATCACGTAACTTATTGATGATATTGATGGTTGGGATATATGTATAACGCTCACTCCGGGATTCATGTTTATCACCAGAAAAGACAGATGGAACAAACTGCATTAATTCGTCATCCGTTAACGGGCGCTCACGGCGAATAGAATTATATCGACCAAAACGGGAAGCTAATCGCATAACAGTAACTCCTTTATGAAGGCATAAAATTAATAAAAGTTTTTTCGCTTAATATCATCCCCCCTCGGTTATCGTTAACAAAAAGACAACAATTCCGAGGGGAAGGACCATCAAATCAGGTCAGTTCGGGACTGACCAACCTGCCGAGTGAAAAGCAGTAACAGCGCGATCAACTCATCAGCGTTTTTTCTGACAAGAGGAGTATGATTCTCCAGGCTATCCAGTAAGTCATGCAGCTCATTATTGACCTGGTGGAGCACCTTAAAGAGTGCACCAGAATCCCGGCAGCTCTGATATGCAAGATTTGCCTGAACAGCACGATTCTGCATGATCCCGATTTGTGCGATTGCGTCTTTCTGCTGATCGCCTGTTGGCTGATAAGTGGTGTTAAAAGAAAATGCGCTCATAATTCCTCCTGTATCTGATGTTTTCAGCCCCCATCATCTGTTGAGTTTCGGGAGCCGCGGTTTTGACGTTTTGCGGGGACCTGCCTTTTGTTCCCTCCGGTATTCACCATCACCTGTTTGAGAACCTTCGCCGCAAGGGGCATCACTGCCACGGCCTGACGCACCTGTCCTGGGCAGAACGCAAAATTTTTTACCGGGTTTTGGGTAAAAAATTTTGTGGGCTGTTCATTTACCCTGGACAGTCAGTGCGGCAGGTTGTGGCTGTCTATGCCCCCGGCGACAGGGGCTTAAACAGGTGAATGGCACCGGACAGAACAACGGGCAGGGACCCGCCGCAACGACGTGAAGCGCGGTTTGCGAAACGGCGTTGCTCCTTACATCCCGGCGTCTTTTGCCGGGATGCCGGGAGCGCAGGCCACGGCGCGACAAGGGTGGCGCGACCGTTCCGGTCGCTGCAAACCCGGGTTTTTGCGTCAGGGATGGAAGCCCGCCAGGGCGGAGACAGCTTCGCTGGCTCCGTTCACGACAGCCCGCCCCGCCAGGGGGACGCCCGGAAAAGGCATAAGCAGGAGAACAACAAAACAGACAATAATCAGGGCAGCAGTAATCAGAGTCAGAGCAGTAATCAGAGTCAGAGCAGGAGGAAAAAGAGAATAATCAAAGGGAAGGTGATGTGATTTCTGGTAAGTCATAAACAGAGAAGGCGGGGGAAAAGAACGGGCGCCGCAGGCGCACGTTCATCCCCGTTCCCGGAGGGAAACGGCCTTCCTGGCAGTCTGGTTGTTCATGCCCGTACAATGCCAGCAAGGAGAAAGGGGCCACCGGCGAACCAGCAGCCCCTTTATAAAGGCGCTTCAGTGCAGTCAGACCAGCATCAGCCCTGAAAAGGCGGGCCTGCGCCCGCCTCCAGGTTGCTACTTACCGGATTCGTAAGCCATGAAAGCCGCCACCTCCCTGTGTCCGTCTCTGTAACGAATCTCGCACAGCGATTTTCGTGTCAGATAAGTGAATATCAACAGTGTGAGACACACGATCAACACACACCAGACAAGGGAACTTCGTGGTAGTTTCATGGCCTTCTTCTCCTTGCGCAAAGCGCGGTAAGAGGCTATCCTGATGTGGACTAGACATAGGGATGCCTCGTGGTGGTTAATGAAAATTAACTTACTACGGGGCTATCTTCTTTCTGCCACACAACACGGTAACAAACCACCTTCACGTCATGAGGCAGAAAGCCTCAAGCGCCGGGCACATCATAGCCCATATACCTGCACGCTGACCACACTCACTTTTCCTGAAAATAACCCGCTCATTCAGGCTGTTTACGGGTAATCTGTGTGATTGTTGCCGCATCACGCCGCCTCCCGGAGTTTGTTCGGCACCATCCACCGCTCCATCTCACGGACAGCGTGACCGGCCTCTCTTGCTGCAAGACTGGCTTCCGCAATAACCTGCCAGAACGGCATATCCTGCCACTGCCAGCGTTCCATTCCGGCCAGTGACGGAAAACGCTCACCCCACTGCCAGAACAGGGTTTCCAGGTCATGCTCTGCCACCCGGTCACTCCAGCGTGCATGCCAGCTTCCGACTGTTTCCGGCGAATGGAATGCCAGTTCGATTTCAGCCTGAGCGACCAGCGCCTGGTACGCACGGGCTTTCTGCTCTGCCTCCCTCGCCTGCTGGCGGCTGTACTTTTGCATGACCAGTGCGGATTTGTGGCGACTGCGCTCCCTGACACGGAACCGCACCGACGGGAACAGCCGCTCTGCTGCATCGCCGGGAAGGGGAAGAAGGCAGACCTCGCCCTGAGTTTCAATCAGCACATCGACGGCATACAGCCACTGAGAACGGTTGCCGCGCAGTTCTTCTGCGGTCAGGGACGGCATGAAAAATCGCAGGTCAGACAGCGATATCCTGCGGCTTCCGTTCAGACAGCGGAAAAACGCCCCCGCATACGGATATTCCGCCAGCGTGTTTCCCTGGTGGCGGCGTTTTTCTGTCTCCGCCACCGCCCGCCATGCGGCCTGTTGCTCTGCGCTGAGGGGAACCAGTGCCTGTGAACGTGCGCTCATGCCTGACCTCCTTCCGCCATCAGGATATGGATGATGTCACTGACGCTGTACCCCTGCGCGTCCAGTGACGCCGCCAGTGCCAGTGAATGGCTGACGGCTTCCGGTGCAAACCGCCGCTGTACCTGAACCACCGCAAACGGCTCACCACCGGCATTCACCAGAACCAGCACCCAGACCTGAGAGACATCGCCCGGTGAACATAACGCCAGGTGAAAACGTTCGTGGGCAGGCGTGAAACGGACCTGGACGGGGAAAAAGCCGCCGAACTCGCTGCCATACTCGCCGTTCATCGTCCAGTTATCCGGCGCATCCAGCTCCCGCATCACGGCATGTGTGAGTTCACGACGTTCATCACTTCCGGCAGCCCGGATATCTTCATATTCCTGTGCGCTCATGGTCTGTAATACATTCAGGGTCAGTTCAGTTTTCATCACGGTATCTCCCTTGCTGCCGCCCCGTCTCCGGCAGGGCGGCGTGATAAATGGTTTATGACTGGCGGTCAGGCGGCTTCTGCCTGGTCGTCACGGTACTCCGTGGTTTCCGTCTCTGCCTGTGGACGTGGTGTACACATCCAGCCAGGCACCCAGCGGTTGTCTTTCATGTGGAACTCTGCATGTTCAGCGGCATCGCCTTTCTTCATTTTCTCCGCGTCCCGCGCAGCACCGGACAGTCCGGCATCATTCAGGGCATCGATAATCTGCGGCTTTTGCAGGTGTCCGAAGAAGTTTGCTTTCGTCGGCTGCCACCAGTCGCGCATGTGGAATCCGATAGCGCTCTCCAGCGAGTCCAGCGGACTGCGTGACGTGTGACCATGCTCGCGGGTCTGAACGCCGTGGATGCTGCACGCGGTGCAGAAACTGAGCAGGGATAACAGTACCTCCTGGCTGAGTGACAGGAATGTCGTCATATCCCGTGACCATCCCTCCGGTAACAGGGCTGCAAGACGGGCTTTTTCTGCCATCAGCGCCAGGAATGCGGCACCGTCCTTCCCCGATGGCGCATCGCTGGTCAGCGAATAATGTTTACATTCCAGGCTGATTTGTGCTGGTTTACTGTACGCTCCGCTGCCAAACACATTCAGGCAGAGCGCTGATGAATCCCCTAATGATTTTGGTAAAAATCATTAGGGGATTCATCAGGGCAGAGCGTCCATGCCAGCAGTGCCAGAGATTTGTCCGGTTGCTGCATCAGTGCTGCCTGGACTGCCAGCGTGCGTTCGGAAGACATTTTCGTCAGCAGTGGCAGACTGATTTCCTCCACGGGCGCTTTCTCCTGCACCTGTTCCGTGCGGTCAGCGTCGTCAGCCGCATCATCCTCGCTGCGCAACTGCACACCACGCTGGACACACACGTTGCCATAACGCCAGGACACCACCACACCGCTTCCGGCACGCATCTCCGGCGTCCACGCCCTGACCTTCGCCATGCAGCGCATCAGCTTCATTTCTGCTTCCAGCAGGTCAGATTCCTCACACTGGTTTTCCAGCGCGTCGTAACGCGTCATCAGTTCGTTCAGACGTTCTTCTTCCGCCTCCGTCAGCACCGCTTCCGGCTCCGGCAGACAGCGGTATGTTCCGGCATCCTCACGGCACTCACCGACAGGCTCCATGCGTCCGGCGCACCATCCCCAGCCTTCGGCTTCCCGAAGGTGTTCAGCAACAGCCTGGAGTTTTTCCAGCAGGGCGGCATCGAGCGCCACGCAGTCCACATAGCCACCCTCGTCGTCGCTGAACAGGTCAGTGCGCAGTTCATCTGGCGAGAAGGCATCAGCCCCCACGAAGCGGAATTTACTGTTCCCTGCCACCGCCACTTCACTTTCGGTCACCAGACGACGAATGGTCTGTACTTCCGGTTTACCGCCCCATCCCGACTGACAGGCGGCTTCAAACACCTGCACCTGACGCGCGGTGTCGTTCTCCAGCGCCAGCGCCTGACAGTGCTCGGTGGTGATGAGGTCTTCTGCCAGCGCATCGAGGATGACAGGCGCAAGGTCAGCCAGTTTCAGCATTCGCTGAACGTGGCGGGGTGAATAGCCCAGCAAATCACCGATTTGTGCAGGTGTTTTGCCTTCCTGCGCCATTGCACAGAATCCGGCAATCTGTTCGGCTGGGTGCATATCCCGACGATGACCGTTCTCGGTCATCGATGCGGCCGTCGCCAGTTCCTGCGAAATAATTTTCACGCGGACAGGCCAGTCAGCCGGAATGATGCCACGCTCTGCCAGCATGTTGAGTGCTGCCAGTCGGCGACCACCTGCGGCGACACCGTGGCGGTCACCTGGCAGGGCATGAACAACCAGATTCTGCAGCAGGCCGACCCCCTTAATGGAATCAGCCAGTTCGCTGACGGACTCCGCAGAATACGGCACCGTGCGCACATTCAGTGGTGACTTAATCAGCGAGGCCAGCGGCACGCTCACTTCCTCCGTCTGCGCCAGCAGGGCAGACAGGACAGTTTCCTGCGTTTTTGCAGGTTTACGGCTTGCTTTACGGGTAGATTTTGGTTCAGACTTTGTTACTGACATGACTATCCCCTTATTGTGTAGTTAATGTCTGCCGGACGTGATCCCCGTCCGGCACCTCTCTTACTTAAGGATCCCGAAATCACGGATGACATGGTTCATCCAGTACCCGGCACCGTCCTCAAAATTCCAGGTACGCCAGACCATTGTTCCGTTATTACGGACAACCAGGCGAAACTGTTCGCCGTGGTCATCCTCGATAAAGACGTTCCGGTACTGTGCGGCAACGGCTTCGGCCTGTTTGCGGGTAAAAGGACCGTCAGGCAGTCCCTGAAGTATTCTGAAATATTCGCTCATCCTCATATCTCCGGTGATGCCCCGCGCAGGACGGGGCGGTTATCACAGTCAGGCCAGTCAGAACGGGATATCGTCTGAAAACCCGTAATCCTCCCCCTCCGGTGGTTGCGGCTGAGGCTCCGGCTGCGCAGCCTTACGTCCACGGCCTTTCGTTTTCGCGCTCCCTTTTTTCGTCGCGTCAGCACTCTGTGACTGACCATTCTGCTGAGGCTGCGGTTGCACCTGAGCGTTCTGCTGTGGTGCACTCCCCAGCATCTGCATGGTGCCCGTGGTTTTAACAAGGATTTCGGTGACGTAACGGGTAATACCGTTATCTTCCCAGCTACGGGTGCGAAGCTGGCCTTCAATGTAGACCTGCGCCCCCTTACGCAGATATTCACCTGCCACTTCCGCGAGCTTGCCGAACAGCACCACGCGGTGCCATTCCGTCTGCTCCTTCATTTCCCCCGTCTGTTTGTCGCGCCAGGTTTCTGACGTGGCCACCTGCAGGTTTGCCACTGCGCCCCCGTTGGGGATGTAACGGACTTCCGGATCTTTTCCCAGACGACCGACAAGAATGACCTTGTTAATGCCACGAACTGCCATGATGTGTCTCCTTCTGTTGATGTTTTCAGCCCCCATCATCTGTTGAGTTTCGGGAGCCGCGGTTTTGACGTTTTGCGGGGACCTGCCTTTTGTTCCCTCCGGTATTCACCATCACCTGTTTGAGAACCTTCGCCGCAAGGGGCATCACTGCCACGGCCTGACGCACCTGTCCTGGGCAGAACGCAAAATTTTTTACCGGGTTTTGGGTAAAAAATTTTGTGGGCTGTTCATTTACCCTGGACAGTCAGTGCGGCAGGTTGTGGCTGTCTATGCCCCCGGCGACAGGGGCTTAAACAGGTGAATGGCACCGGACAGAACAACGGGCAGGGACCCGCCGCAACGACGTGAAGCGCGGTTTGCGAAACGGCGTTGCTCCTTACATCCCGGCGTCTTTTGCCGGGATGCCGGGAGCGCAGGCCACGGCGCGACAAGGGTGGCGCGACCGTTCCGGTCGCTGCAAACCCGGGTTTTTGCGTCAGGGATGGAAGCCCGCCAGGGCGGAGACAGCTTCGCTGGCTCCGTTCACGACAGCCCGCCCCGCCAGGGGGACGCCCGGAAAAGGCATAAGCAGGAGAACAACAAAACAGACAATAATCAGGGCAGTAGAAAAAAGAAGAACAGTAGCAGTAGCAGTAGCAGTAGCAGTAGCAGTAGCAGTAGCAGGAACAACAACATCATCAGTAACAGACAAATGACAGGTCTGAAAAGACAGAAGCCCCCATCAGAACGTCCGCGTAATGAAAGGGGCGGCGCGTGAGCGCGGCCCCTTTCAGCGCCACCGGCGCGCGGTTTTTTCCCGGCGCGGACAGACGGGCATTTATCCTCCCGCCAGCCCTGTGTCATCAGGCACGCAAACGAATAATCATCGTCGGGACATCGGTATAAGCAAACGTGCCGCGCGGCAGCTCCTCGCGGACGTCAGAAAACGGTAACAGCTTCTCCTGCTGGCGTGGCCCGTTGAGACAGACGGCAACCAGAACGCCCCCCGGACGCAACAGGGAAAAAGCCCGCAGGATATGCCGGATATCCTGCCCGTGACTGAACGGCGGATTCATAATGATCCGGCTGTAATACTGCACCGGCTGCCATTCCATGAAGTCGCCACACTGTACCCTGACACCGTTAAAATTTTCCCGCAGATACCGGACCAGCCCGCTGTTAATCTCCACCGCATCACACATGGCCTCCGGCGCGGTATCCCGAATCGCCCGCAGTATGGCCCCGGTGCCGGCAGAGGGTTCCAGAATGTGATCACGGTTGCTGATTTCCGCCAGCGTCACCAGGCGATCACAGATCGGGGCAGGACTCACAAAAAGCTGAGATTCAGCCCGGATTTCAGCAACCGGCGCGGCGTTATCCAGCCTTGCGCGCATCAGCCGGATACGTTCTCTTAACTGACTGTGCATATCATTATCTCCGTCATCCCCCGGGGATTTCCCGGGGGGATATACCTTATTTCTGTGGGATTTCCGTGATTTTCATGTCGGTGATATACACATTCACCAGACGGAAATTATTGTCCATTGTGCGGCGGTAGCGGTATGCCCCGTGGTCTTCTGCTTCTTCCACACTGCGCACGGCCTTACAGTCCCGGGGCAGGGCGGCCCACTGCGCCTTTGTCATTTCCCGGAAACCTTCCCCCGGATAGTTGACTACCGGCGGACGCTTCGCGGCCTGACTGGCGACGGCAGCCTCTTCTGCCGATGGTGCTTTGTAGTCCGTGATGCGATCGGGCGTCACTTTCATCGTGCCGCTGTACCCGAGAAAACTGTAATTTGGCGTTGTGACTGAACTCACCGCCCCGTTGCTTTTGTTCACGCGGATGATAGTCAGCCACTCGCCCCGGCTGAAAACCTGTCCGCCCGGCTCAAAATCCTGTGTCCGGGTAACCACGCCGCCGCTTTCGTCCAGCATGGCACGCTCATAGATCAGGCGGTTCTGATAGTGGTTAACCCAGCGTTGCTGATGCTGAATCTGCCGTTCATGACAGCGGATCGCAATTTCGCGGGCCTGCTCCGTGGTGATGATGTCATCATCCAGGGCCGACCATAACGACCGGCTCCCTTCATACTGGCTTTTTTCTGCCGGGCGCGGATACGTATCCAGCGGGAAACAGGCGCTGATATGGTCATGACTGCTGATGAGTTTTGCCATATTCAGATCCAGCGATTCAGCCCGCCACATCGTCAGATATTTCTGCGACTGTGCGATGGTCTTTTCAGCCTTGCGCAAATCAGCTTCGATTTTTTTGATACGACGCCAGCGAACGTCCGGGCGTTCTTTATACTTCGCGTGAAGCAGTGCCGACCGCGCCCGTTCTTCCCAGTATTCCGCACGTTCAAAGAGCATCACGGCACGTTTCATGCCGTTTTCAATACGCTGCGCATCACGACGGGCGCGGCGTTCGCTGTGATGCCCCACAAGAATGGGCTGACCGGGCGGGATCATCGCGGCCAGTCTTTCCACTTCATCAAGTGCCTGTGCGGATTCACTGGCCCGCTTTCCGCTGTATCCGGTAAACCGCTCCGCCCGTGCTTCCTGACGTTCAGCGAGCGTGCTGTCTTCATCCTCAATCTCTCCGGCAAGTGAGAGGAGCACGTCTTCCCGGCCCGGTGTCCAGGCTGGCGCGACAAACAGCGCCTGTCTGGGTGCCCAGCGGAAACCGGCATCATGCACTTTTTTATACGTCTCCGGGTCAAGACGTGACGCGGCATACAGGCGCAGTTTGTTGTCATCCGGTGAGTAGGTCGCGCGGTACATCTGCACAGGGCTGGCGGCTTCCGGGGCGGTCATGGTGATTGCAGCTAATGTCATAAAATGTTCTCCTTCCGTCTGTTGCCGCCCCTCGCGGGGCGGCTCACCTCATCAGTTAAAAGCGCGTTTCAGTTCGAGTGTGCGGAGCACCTGCCCGAAAGCCGTATTTTTCATGGCGGGGATGTGTACACCACGTCCCCGGTGAAAACTCCGGGCAATGTGTCGCCCGAAGGCTTTCAGCACGGGGTCAATTTCCGGCGCGGGGATGTCTTCGCGTCTGAAACGGGGATGACGGCGGGGCTTTACAGCCGCTGCGGAAGGTGAAACAATACTTACCGTCATAAATGAAACTCCTTATGACTGTTGAATGGAACCGCAGAAACTGCTCGAACAGTTTTTGCGGTGTGGATTAAGCAGGTCCTCCCCGGCCTGCTTTTTTCATATCTGCGTCTGACGTTCTCCGGTGTTTTCCTCCTTCTGTTCCTGCGTTCTCATTACCTGCCAGCCGGATGACTGACAGAACAAATAAATGCGTATTGCCGGAGCCTGAAATAAATCCTGATTTTTAAAGAACATCACCCGTTGAGTTTCGGGAGCCGCGGTTTTGACGTTTCGCGGGAACCTGCTGCTGTATTCCCTGTGGTATGAACTTCACCCGTTTGAGAACCTTCGCCGCAAGGGGCATCACTGCCACGGCCTGACGCACCTGTCCTGGGCAGAACGCAAAATTTTTTACCGGTTTTTGGGTAAAAAATTTTGTGGGCTGTTCATTTACCCTGGACAGTCAGTGCGGCAGGTTGTGGCTGTCTATGCCCCCGGCGACAGGGACTCATACGGGTGTGTGGCACCCGGCAGGCAATGAGCAGGGGCCCGCCGCAACGACGGAGAGCGCGTGCGCGAAACGGCGTTGCCCCTTACATCCCGGCGGCCTTTTGCCGGGATGTAAGGAGCGCAGGCCACGGCGCGACAGAGGCGGCGCGACCGGAACGGTCGCTGCAAGCCCGGGGTTTTCACGCATCGGACCGTAGCGA
>NZ_JAENDM010000070.1:0-13962 GCF_019375075.1 Escherichia sp. XD33 | reverse complement strand
TTATCAGCAAGCGTTACACTCAGCGCATTGAGCGACATAATCTGAATCTGAGACAACATCTGGCAAGGCTGGGACGGAAGTCACTGTCGTTCTCAAAATCGGTGGAGCTGCATGACAAGATCATCGGGCATTATCTGAACATAAAACACTATCAGTAAGTTGGAGTCATTACCCTCATTTTTTATATCGTTCCAGGCCTGTTTCAAATAATTATTTGCAGTGCAACTAATTCCATGTATATTACTACCCATATATAGCGTCTATAAAATTTAATAAATAATGACGCCCTAGTTAAACTTAAAGTGCCTGGTTCAACTATCAAAAATCGCTCACCCTTTTTCACCTGTTTAAAATATGTTCAGCAACCCATCTTGATGGCGACCTCCTCTCCGCGATGATTTCAATAACATATTCTGTGTTGGCATATGAAATTTTGAGGATTACCCTACACTTATAGGAGTTACCTTACAGGGGTTCCTTCAATTTGTGTTGATTTACGCGAGATAACGCTATGGAATTAAAGGATTATTACGCCATCATGGGCGTGAAACCGACGGACGATCTCAAGACAATCAAGACCGCCTATCGTCGACTTGCCCGCAAATACCATCCTGATGTCAGCAAAGAACCGGATGCCGAAGCCCGCTTCAAAGAGGTCGCTGAAGCCTGGGAAGTGTTAAGTGATGAACAACGTCGCGCTGAGTATGATCAGATGTGGCAACATCGCAACGATCCGCAATTTAACCGTCAGTTCCACCATGGCGACGGTCAGAGTTTTAACGCCGAAGATTTTGACGATATCTTCTCGTCAATTTTCGGTCAGCATGCCCGCCAGAGCCGTCAACGCCCCGCCACACGCGGCCACGATATTGAAATCGAAGTGGCGGTATTCCTCGAAGAAACGCTTACTGAGCATAAGCGTACCATCAGCTATAACCTGCCGGTTTATAACGCCTTTGGCATGATCGAACAGGAAATTCCGAAAACGCTGAATGTGAAGATCCCGGCGGGCGTCGGCAATGGTCAACGCATCCGTCTGAAAGGCCAGGGGACGCCGGGCGAAAACGGCGGTCCAAATGGCGATTTGTGGCTGGTGATTCATATTGCGCCACATCCGCTGTTTGATATTGTCGGCCAGGATCTGGAAATTGTGGTGCCGGTTAGCCCGTGGGAAGCGGCGCTGGGTGCTAAAGTCACCGTTCCAACACTGAAAGAAAGCATTTTGCTGACTATCCCGCCAGGCAGCCAGGCCGGGCAACGATTGCGCGTTAAAGGCAAAGGTCTGGTGAGCAAAAAACAGACCGGCGATCTGTATGCGGTACTGAAAATCGTGATGCCGCCGAAACCGGATGAAAACACTGCCGCGCTGTGGCAGCAACTGGCAGACGCCCAGTCGTCTTTTGATCCACGTAAAGATTGGGGGAAAGCATAATGGCTAATGTTACGGTGACTTTTACTATTACCGAATTTTGCCTGCATACCGGCATCTCTGAAGAGGAGTTGAATGAAATTGTCGGTTTGGGGGTGGTTGAACCGCGTGAGATCCAGGAAACAACCTGGGTATTTGACGACCATGCCGCCATTGTGGTGCAACGCGCGGTACGCCTGCGTCATGAACTGGCTCTGGACTGGCCGGGGATCGCGGTGGCGCTGACGTTAATGGATGATATTGCGCACCTGAAGCAGGAAAACCGCCTGCTGCGCCAGCGGCTTTCCCGGTTTGTAGCTCATCCGTGATGTGTGTTTGCCGGATGCGATGACGCATCTTAACCGGTCTACAAAGATTACAGTTCCTGTGGGCCGGATAAGACGTTCACGCCGCATCCGGCAACTGCGCCATAATGCCTGATGCGACGCTAAACGCGTCTTTTCAGGCGCACAAACGACGTTATCTGTTTTGGTGGTCGCACTCCACTAACACCAGCAATAACTGGCTTAGTGCCGCGTAAAAACCAAAGCTGTCATACTGACGACAACGCGCAACAAACTCTGGTAACCATTGCCACAGCGCCGTCAGTGTTTTTTGCCGCAAACTGTCGATTCTTCGCGCAGGAACGGTCCCCTCTCCCAGCGAAAAATGCAGATGGCTGAGCAATTCGAGATAGATCGCCAGATGATCTGCCGGTTCGTTGAAATTGCCGCTGGTTTCCATCCCTGCCTCAACTAACAAGCGTTTAATCTCTTGCTCGTCCTGTTTGTAGGCCGATGCATACGGCAGCGCCGCTTGTTTGTCGGTCATCAGAAACAGGCCGCAAAAGTCCGCGGCCAGTTCCAGACGGGCATCGTCACGTACTGTCAGCGTGGCAATACGGTTTTCCAGCTCGTTCACCGCCGCAGTGAGCGGCGGTTCGCTTTTCAGCAACGAAAACCATTCAGCCATCTGCGCACTGGCGATTTGCGTCAGTTGTTCATCGTCCAGCTCACGGGAGAACAACTGCGCTAGCCAGGCGTAAACACAGGCAATCTGTTGTGCTGTCAGCGTGGTCATGATTTCACCTGCGACGCGGGAACATATTCGCACTGCGCCACCATCTCCACGGGGCCGTTAAACGCCGTCACCTGCTCCACTGTTCCGTTGTACTTCTCAATTTCCACCAGCGTAGTGTGCGCACTGGTCGCCTGCGCCAGCTGCGATGTACCGATGTCGATGGTCAACACGTTGGGGTTACCGTATTTGCACAGCGCACCAGGCTCGCCGCCTTTATCTGGATCGTACCATGCCCCTTCGTGAATTCGTGCCACGCCGGGTGCATAGCGGTCAGAAACCACTGCCCCTGCCAACACCTGACCGCGAGCGTTAAAGACGCGTACCACATCACCGTTACGAATACCGCGCGCGCTGGCATCCTGCGGGTTAATGAATACTGGCTCTTTACCCGCTACCGTATATTGCTGACGCAGCGTTTCCGACTCACATAACTGCGAGTGAAGTCGGAAATCCGGATGCACAGATTGCAGATGCAACGGATACTTTTGCGAGCCAGGCCCACCGTGGGAGCGTTCGATTTTCTCAAACCACATCGGATGCCCCTGACAATCGTCGTAGTTCATATCGGCGATAGTTTTCGAGTAGATCTCAATCAGGCCACTCGGCGTGCCCAGCGGTTCGAGATCCGGATCTTCGCGGAATGCCTGGTGGCGAACAAACATCTGCGGATGGTCAAACTCGACGTACTCTTTGTTATTCCAGAAGTCATCAAACGCTGGCAGATGAACGCCGCGTCCTTTGCCTTGCTGTACACCTTCCTGCCAGATGCGTTTCAGCCAGCCCATTTCGTCCAGCCCTTCGGTAAAGGCTTCTTCGCGATTAAAGCGACGGCACAGCTCGCGGAAAATATCGAAGTCGTTGCGCGCCTCGAACTGCGGCGGCACCACCTGTTTCATGGCGATAATGCCACGGTTGGAGTGATTGCCGTACTGGTCGAGATCGTTACGCTCAAACTGCGTGGTCGCAGGCAGTACGATATCGGCAAAGCGGCAGGTTGAGGTCCACTGGTTATCTATGGCGATAACCGTTTCCAGCTTGCGCAAGCCTTCAATAATGCGGTTGATCTGCTGATGGCGATGGAATGGGTTAGTTCCGGCAAAAATACACATTTTCAGCGGCGGCAGTTTTACCGATTTACCGTTCCAGTTGATCACTTTCCCCGGTTCGAGGATCGCATCGATAAAACGGGCAATCGGAATAGTGCTGCTGTAGCCTTTGTAGTCACTGTTGTCGTGAACAGGCGGAATCGACGTAGAGCCGGAGAAACCACTCAGAATAACGCCTTTACGCCCCGGCGTGCCTGCGCCGTTGTAGTGCCAGCCAAAACCAAAACCACCACCTGGCAGGCCAATTTGCCCCAGCATCGCCGCCAGAACCACAATCATCCACGCCCACTGTTCACCGTGCTGCATACGCTGCACGCACCAGCCAGCAATAATTTGCGTTCTGTTCGCCGCCATCTGCCGCGCCAGCCCACGAATGGTTTCGGCATCAATGCCGGTCAGTTTTTCAGCCCATGCGGCATCTTTCGGCTGACCGTCTTTCTCACCCAGCAGGTACGGCAGGAACTGCTCAAAACCTACACAGTAGTTAGCGAGGAAGTTTTTGTCGTACAGGTTTTCACTGTACAGCGTATACGCCAGCGCCAGTTGCAGCGGCACGTCAGTTTGCGGGTTAACCGCTATGTGCTTCACATGCCCGCGCCCCAGATACTCATGGGTGGATGTGACAACCGGATCGATGCTGATGACCTCAATTTCACCGGCGGCGACTTTCGCTTTTAGCTGCTCGTAATATTCATAAACATCGTGATCCGGGCACCACCAGTTCGCTTGCTGGTTTTTCAGCAAATCGGAGCCCCACAGCACAATGGTTTTGCTGTTCTGCAATACCAGCGGCCAGGAGGTTTGCTGTTCATACACTTCCATCGAACCGACTACGCGCGGCAGGATCACCTGCGCAGCACCGGTAGAGTAATCTCCGCCCGTACCAACGCTATTACCATGCAAGGCAATAGCTTTCGCCAGCATCCCCGAAGCGTTATGGAACATCCCCGTCGATTGCCAACCACTGGCGGTCAGCAAGGCACTCGGCCCGTGAGTTTTCTGCACGCGTTCCAGTTCTTCATAGAACATGTCGAGGGCTTCATCCCAACTCACGCGCACAAAACGGTTATCACCGCGCTGGGAGGTATCGCTGAGATGGCGCTTACGCAGCCAGCCCACGCGTACCATCGGATAACGAATACGCGCCGCGTTGTGTACGTGATCCGGCAATCCGGCAATCATTTTCGACGGATATTTATCCAGTTCGAACGGTTTTGCCGCCACAAAGCGACCATCCTTCACCGTCGCGCGGATAGCCCCCCAGTGCGACCCGGTAAGAATGCCCTCTTTCGAGATGACAGCCTCAGTCGCCGCTTGCGCCGCAGTCGCACGGCGCGGCGTTAACAATGACGGCCCCAGCATCCCGGCGACGGTTAAGCCGCCGAGTTGTGCCAGAAAACGCCGACGTGATGCCTGAAAGAGATCGTTATTGTTCATTATTTTTCTTCCTTCTTATCGCCGTGAGCCTTACCTGCGGTGTCAGACGCATTCATTTGCAGATATTTCAACAAGGTGCGTTCTTCACGTTTATCGAGGCTGGTAAAGCCGATCATGCCGTTGAGCGTGCCAATCCAGCCGTTAGCGTCAAAGTGAGAGATTTCCGGTGCGCCGTGGCACTGGTTACAGGTGCCGTTGTACAACGAATCCGCATAAGCCCAGATCGGTTTGATATCGTTCACCATGTCACCTTTCTTCATCCACGCGGTGGCCTGCAACTTGCTCCACTCGGTATTGGTGTCGGCAACGGTGGTTTTCTCCAGCGTTTTTACCTGCTGCTGCACATCACCACGAATCGAGGCAACAAAGATGCGTTTACCTGGGAATTGGGTGAGTACACGCTGACGTCCGGCGCTTTCCGTCCAGCCGGTAATTTCAATTTGCAACCAGTCGCCGTCACGTTTAAGGACTTTCACTTCCGAAGCAGGCAGCAGAGAACCAGAGGCTTCTTTATCGCCTTTCGCCGCATAAATCGGCTTAATATCAATAGAGTACAGCGTGTCACCACTGTCATTAGCACTGGCGCGCAGCTCATCGAACTGCTTACGGAAGCCGCTACTCATATCCGGTAACTGGTGGGCAATACCTTTATGACAGTCGATGCAGGATTGATTATCTTTCGCTGCCACCTTCATCTGACGTGCCGCTTCAGGATGCTGCTTGGCATGATCCATCGCATCGTAGTTATGGCAGGAGCGACAGGTTGCCGAGTTGTTTTCTTTCATTCGCGCCCATTCACGCTCGGCAAGTTCCGCGCGTTTGGCTTCGAATTTTTCAGGTGTATCAATGGAGTGAGCAATAAAGGTCTGGTAAATGTCGTTGCTCGCTTCCAGTTTGCGCTTCACCATGCCTGGAATATCCGGCGGGATATGACAGTCATGGCATTCAGCTCGCACACCGGAGGCGTTCTGGAAATGCACCGACTGTTTATATTCTTCATACACCGGTTGCATACTGTGGCAACTGACACAAAATTGGGTTGTGCTGGTGACTTTGATCCCAACGTGTGGCAATACAATCAGCGCAATGCCAATCACAATCCCAATTGCGACCAGCGCCAGTACCGACCAACGAGCACTGGGTCGGCGTAGCGCGTTCCAGAGTTTCCGCATAATAACCCCTGTAGAATTATGGTTTAGTGAAGCGATCTTAATGAGCAAATATGAACAGCGGCACTGGTCAGGATGAACGGCTTACGGCAGAATATGAACAGATATGAACAGAATGAGTAAAACCCTCTGATGCCACATCACATTGTTATTGTTGAAGATGAGCCGGTTACCCAGGCGCGATTACAATCTTACTTCACTCAGGAGGGGTATACCGTTTCCGTTACAGCGAGCGGTGCCGGGCTGCGGGAAATTATGCAGAATCAGCCGGTAGATTTAATTCTGCTGGATATCAACTTACCCGATGAAAATGGCCTGATGTTAACCCGCGCCCTGCGAGAACGCTCAACGGTGGGGATTATTCTGGTTACCGGACGCAGCGATCGGATTGACCGTATTGTTGGGCTGGAAATGGGCGCAGACGATTACGTCACCAAACCGCTGGAACTGCGCGAACTGGTAGTACGGGTGAAAAATCTGCTCTGGCGAATCGACCTCGCGCGACAAGCTCAACCGCACACTCAGGACAACTGCTATCGCTTTGCCGGTTATTGCCTGAATGTGTCGCGCCATACGCTGGAGCGGGATGGCGAGCCGATTAAACTGACCCGCGCAGAGTATGAAATGTTGGTGGCATTTGTGACGAATCCGGGCGAAATTCTCAGCCGTGAACGTCTGCTACGTATGCTTTCTGCGCGTCGGGTGGAAAACCCTGACCTGCGCACCGTCGATGTGTTAATTCGTCGTTTACGTCATAAACTCAGCGCGGATTTACTGGTGACGCAACATGGTGAAGGTTATTTCTTAGCCGCTGATGTGTGCTGATAAAAATAGACCGGACGAAATCCCCCCGGTGACAGCGAGCGGCGGATATGTTCTCGGTCGGCATTTTTCGGCGTCAGAACTAAAATCGGTGGGCTGACATTATCAGACACCGATTGCCCCTGTAATTGCCTGATGGCCTGCTCAACTGCCAGTTCCCCCTGCCAGACCATTTGATCGCTGGCAGCCATAATCACTCTTCCCCGCTTCAGCCCGCGATACACCTGATGTGAAAGATAAAACGACACCACGGTAAGCGGCGTTTTCAGGTTACGCCCTTCCCCCATTGCCGCCTCTGCCGCAATGGCCGTTCCGGCAACGACGTCGATTTCTGGATGGCGTTCCAGCATCTCCTGCAACAGGTTACGCTGGATTTCAATATCGTTATCACCAAGCGCAATATCAACAATACGCACCGGGCTTCCGGCAATGGCTGCGCGAAAACCCTCGACCATCTCCTTACTGCCCCCGGCGTTATCGGGTCCGGGCATCAACAGCACATTCAGTGGTTTACCGTGCGCCCATTGCACCAGATATCGCCCCGGTTGATAGCCCATCTGAAACCAGGGCACACCAACGCGGCTTTTCACCTGGGGAGCATCAATAGCATTTACCAGTTCGATCACCGGCAGACTTGCTACCTGCTTTTGCAGGTCGGGAAATGAGGTCGTGCTACTACCGAGCAAAATGGCCTCTGCGCCCCACTGTTTACACTGGTCGATTTGTGCTTGCTGGGTAGCCAACTGGCTGTAGCCGCCTGCCTCCAGCACTTTTAAATCCACACCGTAGCGGCGAGCAGCCTCCTGCATACCATAGTTCAACGATAACCAATATGAATCTTTCAGGCTGGGATAAAGCGCGCACAGTTTCCATGCGCGTTTGGCTTTAAGCGGCGTAGAGGCTTGCACCGTGAAATGCTGCGCATCATGCCAGCGCAACAGGTTATCAGCCGAAAATGCCGGCAACATGAAAAGGGAAAGAAGTAAAAATAGCAGTACGCGCATGATAGCCTCATCAATAATAAGGCTTTATGCTAGATGCATTCCGCTTTGCGACTCAACCTTTTTCACCTAAAGTGCACCGACCGTGAATTTAACCCTGACCCGAAGACTCTGGATGGGCTTTGCCCTGATGGCGCTGTTAACCCTGACCAGTACCCTGGTGGGATGGTACAACCTGCGCTTTATCAGCCAGGTGGAAAAAGACAACACTCAGGCATTGATTCCTACCATGAATATGGCGCGCCAGTTGAGCGAAGCCAGCGCCTGGGAACTTTTCGCCGCGCAGAACCTGACCAGTGCCGATAACGAAAAGATGTGGCAGGCGCAGGGGCGAATGCTCACCGCACAAAGCCTGAAGATTAATGCGTTGCTGCAAGCGTTACGGGAACAAGGTTTTGATACCACCGCTATTGAACAACAGGAGCAGGAGATCTCCCGTTCGTTACGTCAGCAAGGGGAACTGGTGGGGCAGCGTTTGCAACTGCGCCAGCAACAACAGCAACTCAGTCAGCAGATAGTCGCTGCCGCCGATGAGATCGCACGCCTGGCGCAAGGTCAGGCGAATAATGCGACAACTTCCGCTGGAGCGACCCAGGCCGGGATTTACGATTTGATCGAACAAGATCAGCGTCAGGCTGCTGAAAGTGCACTCGATCGGCTGATTGATATCGATCTTGAGTATGTTAACCAGATGAATGAACTGCGCCTTAGCGCTCTGCGGGTGCAGCAAATGGTGATGAATCTGGGGCTGGAGCAGATCCAGAAAAATGCACCAACGCTGGAAAAGCAGCTCAATAATGCGGTGAAAATTCTGCAACGTCGGCAAATACGCATTGAAGATCCGGGTGTTCGTGCGCAGGTCGCAACAACGTTAACTACCGTTAGCCAATATAGCGATTTGCTGGCGCTGTATCAGCAGGACAGTGAAATCAGCAATCACCTACAAACTCTCGCACAAAATAACATCGCCCAGTTCGCGCAGTTTAGTAGCGAAGTCAGTCAGCTGGTCGACACCATTGAGCTGCGTAATCAGCACGGACTGGCGCATCTGGAAAAAGCGAGTGCACGCGGGCAATACAGCCTGTTATTGCTGGGGATGGTTTCACTTTGCGCACTGATTCTGATCCTCTGGCGCGTGGTTTATCGCTCAGTCACGCGTCCACTTGCCGAACAAACGCAGTCGCTGCAACGGCTGCTGGACGGTGATATTGACTCCCCTTTCCCGGAAACCGCTGGCGTACGGGAGCTGGATACCATCGGGCGGCTGATGGATGCGTTTCGCAGCAATGTTCATGCACTGAATCGCCACCGCGAACAGCTGGCGGCGCAGGTCAAAGCGCGTACAGCTGAATTGCAGGAACTGGTGATAGAACACCGACAGGCACGGGCGGAAGCAGAAAAAGCCAGCCAGGCAAAATCGGCGTTTCTGGCGGCGATGAGCCATGAGATCCGCACACCGCTGTACGGTATTCTCGGCACTGCTCAACTGCTGGCAGATAACCCCGCACTTAACGCCCAGCGTGATGATTTGCGGGCAATTACTGACTCTGGTGAATCGTTGCTGACCATCCTCAACGATATTCTCGATTATTCCGCTATCGAAGCAGGTGGCAAGAATGTTTCGGTCAGCGATGAGCCCTTTGAACCGCGCCCGCTGCTGGAAAGTACCCTGCAATTAATGAGCGGACGGGTGAAAGGTCGCCCGATTCGCCTGGCAACGGCAATTGCCGATGATATGCCGTGCGCGTTAATGGGCGATCCACGACGTATTCGTCAGGTTATAACCAACCTGTTGAGCAACGCCCTGCGTTTTACTGACGAAGGGTACATTATCCTGCGTAGTCGCACTGATGGCGAGCAATGGCTGGTCGAAGTGGAAGACAGCGGCTGCGGTATTGATCCCGCGAAACTGGCAGAAATCTTCCAGCCATTTGTGCAGGTAAGCGGCAAACGCGGCGGCACCGGGCTGGGGCTGACTATCAGTAGCCGTCTGGCCCAGGCGATGGGCGGCGAACTGAGCGCCACCAGCACGCCGGAGGTTGGAAGCTGTTTTTGTTTACGCTTGCCGTTACGTGTTGCCACGGCACCCGTGCCAAAAACAGTCAATCAGGCGGTGCGTCTTGACGGTTTACGTTTGCTGTTAATTGAAGATAACCCGCTAACCCAGCGAATTACCGTTGAGATGCTGAACACCAGTGGTGCGCAGGTTGTTGCTGTTGGCAATGCCGCGCAGGCTTTAGAGACACTGCAAAATAGCGAACCGTTTGCTGCCGCACTGGTGGATTTTGATCTGCCGGATGTCGACGGTATTACGCTTGCCCGACAACTGGCACAGCAATATCCGTCGCTGGTTTTGATTGGCTTTAGCGCCCATGTCATTGACGAAACGCTGCGCCAGCGTACCAGTTCATTATTCCGCGGGATTATCCCTAAACCGGTGCCGCGTGAAGTGCTCGGTCAGTTACTGGCGCACTATCTCCAACTGCAAGTCAATAACGATCAATCGCTGGATGTATCGCAACTCAATGAAGATGCTCAGTTAATGGGGACGGAGAAGATCCACGAATGGCTGGTATTATTTACACAACATGCCCTGCCGCTTCTCGATGAAATCGACATTGCCCGCGCCAGTCAGGATAGCGAGAAAATAAAGCGTGCCGCGCATCAGCTAAAAAGCAGTTGCTCGAGTCTGGGAATGCATATCGCCAGCCAGCTATGCGCACAACTGGAGCAGCAGCCATTATCTGCCCCCCTTCCACACGAAGAAATTACACGCAGTGTTGCCGCTCTGGAAGCATGGTTGCATAAGAAAGACCTGAACGCGATTTGAATCAATATCAGCCAGTTAAGAACAACTAGAATAGTGGCATTTGGTATACAACTTAACGGACTGGCAAAATCATGGCAGAGAATAAAAGAACCCGCTGGCAGCGGCGGCCAGGCACGACGGGCGGCAAATTACCGTGGAATGACTGGCGTAATGCCACGACCTGGCGTAAAGCGACGCAATTATTACTGTTGGCAATGAATATTTATATTGCCATCACGTTCTGGTATTGGGTGCGCTATTACGAAACGGCAAGTAGCACGACATTTGTCGCCAGACCGGGAGGTATCGAAGGCTGGCTACCGATTGCCGGGCTGATGAATCTGAAATATAGCCTTGTAACAGGTCAGTTACCGTCCGTCCACGCCGCCGCGATGCTGTTATTGGTCGCTTTTATCGTCATCAGTCTATTACTCAAAAAGGCCTTTTGCTCATGGTTATGCCCGGTTGGTACGCTTTCTGAATTAATCGGCGATCTCGGTAACAAACTGTTTGGTCGGCAATGTGTCCTTCCCCGCTGGCTGGATATTCCTCTGCGCGGCGTGAAGTATTTGCTGTTGAGTTTTTTTATCTATATCGCGTTATTGATGCCCGCTCAGGCGATTCACTATTTTATGTTGTCGCCCTACAGCGTGGTGATGGACGTTAAAATGCTCGATTTCTTTCGTCATATGGGGACCGCGACATTAATCAGCGTGACCGTTTTGCTGATTGCCAGCCTGTTTATTCGCCATGCCTGGTGTCGTTATCTTTGCCCATATGGCGCGCTGATGGGCGTGGTTTCGCTATTGTCGCCGTTTAAGATTCGTCGCAATGCCGAAAGTTGTATCGACTGTGGCAAATGCGCAAAAAATTGCCCATCACGGATCCCGGTCGATAAATTAATTCAGGTACGAACAGTGGAATGTACCGGCTGTATGACTTGCGTAGAGTCATGTCCGTTAGCCTCAACATTGACCTTTTCACTGCAAAAACCTGCGGCAAATAAAAAAGCCTTTGCGTTGTCTGGCTGGTTAATGACGCTACTGGTTCTGGGGATTATGTTTGCGGTGATTGGTTACGCAATGTATGCGGGAGTATGGCAAAGCCCGGTGCCGGAGGAATTGTACCGACGCTTAATTCCACAAGCGCCAATGATTGGTCACTAAATTAGCAACAAGCGGAACATCACCTCGCACGGGGTGATGTTCACAAAATCACATTATTTTGATTTTGACATCATAACTTTCAAGCCCGGTCATTTTTTCTCGTGCGGTGAAGCGAATTTCAGAGACTTCTTTCCCTGTATTCTTGTTCAGCTCGGCGATTTTTTGCGCGATAAAGTCGGCGATTTCCGTTTCGGCTTGTTTTTTTAACTCTTCAATATTCACTGTTAACCTCTTCTGGTCTTAAAAGACAGCAACACGCCAGTAAGGTGTTGGTTCCCGGTACCCTGGTCAGGTAAGAAATGTTATAAGCCATCTCCCCGAAAGATTCAATAATCAACAGGTTATCGCTTACTATACATACAGCGTTGAAGAAAAATAAGGCAGATATAAAAAAGGCTCCACGAGGGAGCCTGATATTATTTTGTGAAATCCAGCGGCGCATGGTCAGTGCGTATTTGCAGCGCGACGTTATCAAAGGTGATCATCGTCGATTTACAAAAAATACACTTAGCGCCCAAAGGGTTTCGCTCCGTCACATCGAATGCCGATGTGCGGTACTGTGAACCATGACAACATGGACAGCGGAAATGGAGATGTTGAGTAATAATGGCAACCTTAGAGCGTAACAACGTTCGCTGCCGCGGGGCCACGTTGCCCCTGCTCAATAGAAAATTCAACTTTCTGATTTTCGTTCAGCGTGCGGAATTCATTGCTCTGGATGGCGGTGAAATGGACGAAAACGTCTTTGCTGCCATCATCAGGAGTGATAAAGCCAAAACCTTTATCTGCGTTAAACCATTTTACTAAACCAGTCATTTTATTAGACATATTTTACTTCCTTCATTTTGGGCCTTTCGGCAAACAGGGCTTTAATACAGAAACTACTTAGTGTTCAGGAGAGAGACTCAAAAGAAGGGGATAATGCCTGATAATGAGAACTGCTTTAGTAAACTACTTTGTATGCTGTCTGTCTTTCAAACCGACGCAGCTATTAACGCATGATAATTGAGATTAAGCAAATTTTATTTTAGCCGTCCGGCGGTCTTAAATATCGCTGGCTTTATTTTATTAACCCCGTATAGTGCAGCGCAGTATTTTCAGTAAGGAATTTGTTTGTCCCGTAAAATGACAGGAATTGTCAAAACCTTTGATCGCAAAAGCGGCAAAGGATTCATTATCCCCTCCGACGGTCGTAAAGAAGTTCAGGTCCATATTTCCGCATTCACTCCCCGCGACGCAGAAGTGCTTATACCAGGATTACGTGTGGAATTTTGCCGCGTAAATGGCCTGCGAGGACCAACAGCGGCAAATGTTTATCTCTCTTAATATGACGCTGCTTGTTTAAAGCTGACTGGTTTTATTGGAATAGTGCAATAGTCAACATCATACATTATAACATCAGTTACTTTTCCACAAAGAAACTAATCCATTTAAGCGAATATCTCTGCACCTAATAGTTATAAATGCCATTTAACAGCCAGTTATAGTACCACTTGAAACTATATTACCAACAATAATTAATAGCTTTCGTAACAATTTCCTTATCTTTAATTTGTATTTTGCTAAGATTTATCTTATGCTCACAAGTCGTATTTCCAGAGGGGGATAGTTAACAATCTTATATTTCCCTCTGCGCGCCTTTCCTACCCGCAGTATATAGTGCAAGCGGTATGAGGAAAGGGAGATTTCACAAGGATGTTATACTCAAAGTAGACAATCCTGATCTCAAGCGTACGTATTGTCCATGCGATGAATAAAGGAAAAGTTATGAAACACAAGCTTTCTGCAATCCTTATGGCCTTCATGTTGACGACGCCAGCTGCGTTTGCTGCCCCTGAAGCAACATGATCCTACCCACGTAATATGGACACAGGCCTAAGCGAGGTTCTTGTTTTCAAATTGTTCCGGACTGAGGCCGCCACACCAACTGTGCCGCCGCCACCGATTGTAATCACATTCGATAT
>NZ_JAENDM010000069.1:0-14988 GCF_019375075.1 Escherichia sp. XD33 | reverse complement strand
TTATCAGCAAGCGTTACACTCAGCGCATTGAGCGACATAATCTGAATCTGAGACAACATCTGGCAAGGCTGGGACGGAAGTCACTGTCGTTCTCAAAATCGGTGGAGCTGCATGACAAGATCATCGGGCATTATCTGAACATAAAACACTATCAGTAAGTTGGAGTCATTACCCATATTACTAATATAAATAAATTTTACTTGATTCATGCAAGCGGCATTAATACTATTTATACTAACGTCAATATACAACCCACCCAATCTATTTTATTAGAACATACATCGTGCCCACACTACGTTTCCCCTTCCATCTGGCGAATCATAATAAAGATGCTGCCATCAATATATTGATTATATTTATAAGCATAGGGTCGATTATTTTTAATGTGAATTATTTCCATACAACTATAGTTAAAAATGGACAGATCATTAATCAACCAACAAACGCATTTCAGTCTGATTTCAGCCTTGCCGCTTTATGGCGTAACGAAAATCATGCTGGGGTAAAAGATGCAAATCCCGTGGCAGTTAATCAGGAAACACCTAAGCTCTCTATAGCGCTTAATGGCATTGTACTCACATCGAATGATGAGACTTCTTTTGTCTTAATTAATGAGGGGAGCGAACAAAAGCGATACTCCCTCAACGAAGCCCTTGAGTCAGCGCCGGGAACGTTTATTAGAAAAATAAATAAAACCAGCGTTGTGTTTGAAACTCACGGGCATTACGAAAAAGTAACTCTCCATCCAGGGCTACCTGACATCATCAAGCAGCCTGATTCAGAAAGTCAAAATGTACTCGCTGATTATATTATCGCCACGCCTATACGTGATGGAGAACAGATATACGGGCTTCGATTGAACCCTCGTAAGGGCCTCAATGCATTTACCACCAGCTTGCTACAACCAGGGGATATCGCCCTCAGGATCAATAATCTTTCGCTGACCCACCCTGATGAGGTTTCACAGGCATTAAGTTTACTGCTAACTCAACAAAGTGCTCAGTTTACAATTCGTCGCAACGGCGTACCCCGCTTGATAAATGTTTCCGTCGGGGAACTTACAGGAATGAATGGACTGCGTCATGAAAGGACTCAATAAAATCACCTGCTGCTTGCTGGCAGCACTACTCATGCCTTGTGCAGGACACGCTGAGAACGAACAATACGGCGCGAACTTCAATAACGCCGATATCCGCCAGTTCGTGGAAATAGTGGGTCAGCATCTTGGCAAAACGATCCTGATCGACCCTTCGGTACAGGGAACCATTTCCGTACGCAGTAATGATACGTTTAGCCAACAGGAGTACTACCAGTTCTTTTTAAGTATTCTTGATCTTTACGGTTATTCCGTGATCACGCTGGACAATGGTTTTCTGAAAGTGGTTCGCTCAGCTAATGTAAAAACATCGCCAGGGATGATTGCTGACAGTTCTCGTCCAGGCGTAGGTGATGAGTTGGTCACCCGAATTGTACCGCTTGAGAACGTTCCTGCTCGTGACCTGGCCCCCCTGCTCCGCCAGATGATGGATGCGGGTAGCGTCGGTAATGTTGTGCATTATGAACCCTCCAACGTTCTTATTCTGACCGGTCGTGCCTCCACCATTAATAAACTGATTGAAGTCATAAAGCGCGTTGATGTCATCGGCACAGAGAAGCAGCAAATTATTCATCTGGAATATGCGTCAGCGGAAGATCTCGCCGAGATTCTTAATCAATTAATCAGCGAAAGCCACGGTAAAAGCCAGATGCCAGCCCTCCTCTCCGCGAAGATTGTGGCGGATAAGCGAACCAACTCTCTTATCATCAGTGGACCGGAAAAAGCACGCCAGCGCATCACTTCATTACTGAAAAGCCTTGATGTCGAAGAGAGCGAGGAAGGAAATACCCGGGTTTATTACCTGAAATATACTAAAGCCACGAATCTGGTGGAAGTGCTAACCGGTGTTTCCGAAAAGCTGAAAGATGAAAAAGGGAATGCGCGTAAGCCCTCCTCTTCTGGCGCGATGGATAACGTCGCCATTACCGCCGATGAACAGACTAACTCTCTGGTCATTACCGCTGACCAGTCCGTCCAGGAAAAACTCGCCACGGTAATTGCGCGTCTGGACATTCGCCGTGCACAGGTGCTGGTTGAGGCAATCATCGTTGAAGTTCAGGATGGAAATGGACTAAACCTCGGCGTGCAATGGGCGAATAAAAACGTTGGCGCACAGCAATTTACCAATACCGGATTACCGATTTTTAACGCTGCGCAAGGTGTGGCTGATTATAAAAAGAATGGTGGGATCACCAGCGCGAATCCTGCCTGGGATATGTTTAGCGCCTACAATGGCATGGCCGCAGGCTTCTTCAATGGCGACTGGGGAGTACTGCTTACCGCGCTGGCCAGTAACAATAAAAATGACATCCTCGCCACCCCAAGCATCGTAACGCTGGATAATAAACTCGCGTCCTTCAACGTGGGGCAGGATGTGCCGGTGCTATCCGGGTCACAGACCACTTCAGGGGATAACGTCTTTAATACCGTCGAACGCAAAACGGTGGGGACAAAACTCAAAGTTACTCCGCAGGTCAATGAAGGCGACGCGGTGTTGCTCGAAATAGAGCAGGAAGTCTCCAGCGTTGACTCTTCCTCTAACTCGACGCTCGGCCCGACGTTTAATACCCGTACTATTCAAAACGCCGTGCTGGTCAAAACCGGTGAAACGGTGGTCCTGGGCGGATTGCTGGATGATTTTTCTAAAGAGCAAGTGTCAAAGGTTCCTCTGCTTGGCGATATTCCTTTAGTGGGGCAACTCTTCCGCTATACCTCCACCGAGCGCGCTAAACGCAACCTGATGGTATTTATCCGTCCGACGATTATCCGTGACGATGATGTTTATCGCTCACTGTCAAAAGAGAAATACACCCGTTACCGTCAGGAGCAACAACAGCGGATCGACGGGAAATCAAAAGCGCTGGTTGGCTCGGAAGATTTGCCGGTGCTGGATGAAAACACGTTCAACAGTCACGCCCCTGCGCCATCGTCACGGTGAGGCATTCATATGAGAATTCACTCACCGTACCCCGCCAGTTGGGCGCTGGCACAACGAATTGGTTATCTCTATTCAGAGGGCGAGATTATTTATCTCGCCGATACGCCATTCGAGCGGTTACTCGATATTCAACGTCAGGTTGGCCAGTGCCAGACCATGACCAGCTTGTCACAGGCTGATTTTGAAGCTCGGCTGGAAGCGGTATTCCATCAGAATACCGGTGAGTCGCAACAGATTGCGCAGGATATCGATCAATCCGTCGATCTTCTCTCGCTTTCGGAAGAGATGCCCGCAAATGAAGATCTCCTGAATGAAGATTCAGCGGCACCGGTTATCCGCTTGATCAATGCGATTTTGAGTGAGGCCATCAAAGAAACCGCCTCTGATATCCACATTGAAACCTATGAAAAAACAATGTCGATCCGTTTTCGCATCGACGGCGTTTTGCGGACAATTTTACAGCCAAACAAAAAACTGGCGGCACTGCTTATCTCCCGAATTAAGGTCATGGCTCGTCTTGATATCGCCGAAAAACGTATTCCACAGGATGGAAGAATTAGTTTGCGTATCGGGCGACGTAACATAGATGTCCGCGTATCCACACTGCCGTCCATCTATGGTGAACGCGCCGTACTCCGCCTGCTGGATAAAAACAGCCTCCAGCTTTCATTGAACAACCTGGGGATGACGGCAGCGGATAAGCAGGATTTAGAAAATCTCATTCAGCTTCCGCACGGTATTATCCTGGTGACAGGGCCGACAGGCTCCGGTAAAAGCACCACGCTCTACGCCATCCTTTCGGCGCTGAATACTCCCGGCCGCAATATTCTGACGGTAGAAGATCCCGTGGAATATGAGCTGGAAGGCATTGGGCAAACGCAGGTGAATACCCGTGTGGATATGTCTTTCGCTCGCGGCCTGCGCGCCATACTTCGCCAGGACCCGGATGTCGTCATGGTGGGGGAAATTCGTGATACAGAAACCGCGCAGATTGCGGTTCAGGCCTCGCTCACCGGCCATCTGGTACTCTCAACACTCCACACTAACAGTGCATCAGGCGCAGTGACCCGGCTCCGCGACATGGGCGTCGAATCATTCCTGCTTTCGTCTTCCCTGGCAGGGATTATCGCGCAACGTCTGGTTCGTCGCCTGTGTCCGCAATGCCGACAATTCACGCCCGTATCACCCCAACAAGCGCAGATGTTTAAATATCATCAGCTCGCGGTGACAACAATTGGCACTCCCGTAGGCTGCCCTCATTGCCATCAATCCGGCTATCAGGGGCGCATGGCGATCCACGAAATGATGGTGGTGACGCCGGAATTACGGGCCGCTATTCATGAAAATGTGGATGAACAAGCACTGGAGCGACTAGTCCGGCAACAACACAAGGCCTTAATCAAAAATGGCCTGCAAAAAGTGATAAGCGGTGACACCTCCTGGGATGAGGTTATGCGCGTCGCCAGTGCCACGCTGGAGAGCGAAGCATGAATTATCGCTATCGCGCCATGACCCAGGATGGTCAAAAATTGCAAGGGATCATTGATGCTAACGATGAACGTCAGGCACGACTGCGGCTGCGTGAAGAAGGGCTTTTCCTGCTGGATATTCGCCCCCAAAAAAGTTCGGGAGTAAAAACACGTCGCCCGAGGATCAGCCATAGTGAACTGACGCTTTTCACCCGGCAGTTGGCAACCTTAAGCGCAGCGGCATTACCCCTGGAAGAGAGCCTTGCCGTAATCGGTCAACAAAGCAGTAATAAACGACTGGGTGACGTGTTAAATCAGGTACGCAGCGCCATCCTTGAAGGGCATCCCCTTTCCGATGCATTACAGCATTTTCCCACGCTTTTCGATTCGCTCTATCGTACCCTGGTAAAAGCGGGCGAAAAGAGCGGGCTGCTGGCCCCGGTGTTGGAAAAGCTGGCTGATTACAATGAAAACCGGCAGAAAATCCGCAGCAAGCTCATTCAGTCACTGATCTACCCCTGTATGCTCACTACGGTGGCGATTGGGGTCGTGATTATTCTCCTCACTGCTGTCGTGCCCAAAATTACCGAACAGTTCGTGCATATGAAGCAGCAACTGCCGCTGAGTACACGCATTCTTTTAGGTCTGAGCGACACGTTGCAACGTACCGGCCCGACATTATTAGCGACGGTGTTTATTGTCGCTGTAGGTTTCTGGCTCTGGTTAAAACGCGGCAATAACCGCCACCGTTTTCATGCCATGTTGCTGCGCGTTGCGCTCATCGGCCCGCTGATTTGCGCCATCAACAGCGCACGTTATCTCCGTACCTTAAGTATTTTGCAATCCAGCGGCGTCCCTCTGCTGGATGGGATGAATTTGTCCACCGAAAGCCTCAACAACCTCGAAATTCGCCAGCGTCTGGCAAATGCAGCAGAGAACGTCCGCCAGGGTAACAGCATTCATCTTTCGCTGGAACAAACCGCAATTTTCCCGCCGATGATGCTCTACATGGTGGCCTCTGGCGAAAAAAGCGGGCAGCTCGGCACGTTAATGGTCAGAGCCGCAGATAACCAGGAGACACTCCAACAAAATCGGATCGCCTTAACGCTCTCCATCTTCGAGCCAGCGCTCATTATTACGATGGCACTGATCGTCCTGTTTATTGTCGTTTCGGTACTCCAACCTCTTCTTCAACTTAACTCAATGATTAATTAAGGAAAGCATATGCGCGCAACGGATAAGCAACGCGGTTTTACATTACTGGAAATTATGGTGGTGATCGTCATTATCGGCGTACTTGCCAGCCTGGTGGTTCCCAACCTGATGGGCAATAAAGAAAAGGCGGATAAGCAAAAAGCCGTCAGCGATATTGTGGCGCTGGAAAACGCCCTGGATATGTACAAGCTCGACAATCATCGCTATCCAACCACAAATCAGGGGCTTGAATCCTTAGTAGAAGCGCCGACACTGCCACCGCTGGCCGCAAACTATAACAAGGAAGGTTATATCAAGCGTCTGCCTGCCGATCCCTGGGGCAATGATTATGTCCTCGTTAATCCTGGTGAACATGGTGCATACGATCTGCTTTCAGCAGGGCCCGATGGTGAAATGGGAACCGAGGACGACATCACCAACTGGGGTTTGAGCAAGAAGAAAAAGTAAGTCAGCGATGAATCAGCAACGCGGGTTTACCCTGCTGGAGATGATGCTGGTGCTGGCGCTGGTCGCTATCACGGCAAGTGTGGTGCTCTTCACATATGGTCGGGAGGATGTCGCCAACACTCGTGCGCGCGAAACAGCGGCGCGGTTTACCGCTGCACTTGAATTAGCCATCGACCGCGCCACGCTCAGTGGTCAGCCTGTCGGTATCCATTTCTCTGATTCAGCATGGCGCATTATGGTACCGGGCAAAACACCATCAGCCTGGCGCTGGGTTCCATTACAAGAAGATGCCGCAGACGAGAGCCAAAATGACTGGGATGAAGAACTCTCAATTCATCTTCAGCCATTTAAACCTGATGACAGCAACCAGCCACAGGTGGTGATTCTGGCCGACGGACAAATCACGCCCTTCTATTTGTTGATGGCTAACGCCGGGACCGGTGAGCCGCTCCTGACGTTAGTCTGTTCAGGCTCATGGCCACTGGATCAAACGCTCGCCAGAGATACCCGCCCATGAACAAACAATCAGGGATGACACTGCTTGAAGTCTTACTGGCGATGAGTATTTTCACCGCTGTTGCTCTGACTTTAATGAGCAGTATGCAAGGGCAACGAAATGCCATCGAGCGAATGCGTAACGAGACGCTGGCATTGTGGATAGCGGATAACCAGCTTCAGTCACAAGATTCATTCGGCGAGGAAAACACGTCCAGTTCTGGCAAAGAGTTAATAAATGGCGAAGAGTGGAACTGGCGCAGCGATATCCACTCAAGCAAAGACGGCACGCTTCTGGAACGCACCATAACAGTGACATTACCCAGCGGTCAGACAACCTCGCTTACGCGTTATCAAAGCATCGATAATAAATCCGGGCAGGCACAAGATGATTAATCGCCAGCAGGGTTTCACATTGCTGGAGGTCATGGCGGCGCTGGCGATTTTCTCAATGCTTAGCGTGCTGGCGTTTATGATTTTTTCGCAAGCTTCCGAGTTGCATCAACGCTCACAGAAAGAAATCCAGCAGTTCAATCAGCTACAGCGCACCATCACCATTCTTGATAACGATCTCCTGCAACTGGTCGCCCGGAGGAATCGGAGTACGGACAAAATCATGGTGTTGGGTGAAGAAGCTATTTTTACCACGCAAAGTCGCGATCCGCTGGCTCCTCTCAGTGAAGCACAAACCTTACTCACTGTTCACTGGTATCTGCGAAATCATACGCTCTACCGTGCTGTTCGTACTTCTGTGGATGGCAGGAAGGATCAACCCGCCCAGGCGATGCTGGAACATGTCGAGAGCTTTCTTCTGGAAAGTAACAGCGGGGAAAGCCAGGAACTTCCTCTCTCAGTCACGTTACATCTGCAGACTCAGCAATATGGGGCGTTACAGCGCCGTTTTGCATTACCTGAGCAGTTAGCGAGAGAAGAGTCGCCAGCTCAGACGCAGGCCGGGAATAATAACCATGAATAATGAACAACGCGGCGTCGCGCTGCTCATTGTACTCATGTTACTGGCGCTCATGGCTGCTCTGGCAGCAGACATGACGCTCAGTTTTCACAGCCAGCTTCAGCGAACCCGCCAGGTAAACCATCATCTGCAACGGCAATATGATATTGAACTGGCGGAGAAACTTGCGCTTGCCAGCCTCACCCAGGACGTTAAAGATAACGACAGACAGACCACGTTGCAGCAGTACTGGGCACAGCCACAACAGTTGCAGCTGGAAGATGGCAATACAGTGAAGTGGCAGTTACGCGATGCCCAGCACTGTTTTAATCTCAATGCGTTAGCAAAAATCTCTGACGACCCGCTGGCTTCCCCTGATTTCCCCGCCCAGGTATTCAGTGCGCTGCTGATTAACGCCGGTATCGATCGCGGAAACACCGATGAGATCGTGCAATCAATCGCTGACTATATTGATGTCGATGACTCACCACGCTTTCACGGCGCAGAAGATAACTTTTACCAAAGCCAGACGCCGCCCCGGCATAGTGCCAATCAGATGCTTTTTCTGACTGGCGAATTACGTCAGATAAAAGGCATAACCGAAAACATCTATCAGCGGCTTATCCCGTATGTCTGCGTTCTCCCGACCACGGAACTTAGCATCAATCTTAATATGCTAACGGAGAACGATATTCCGATCTTCAGAGCGTTATTCCTCAATAACATCACGGATGCTGACGCTCGGGTCTTATTGCAAAAAAGGCCGAGGGAAGGCTGGCTAACCACGGATGCATTTCTTTACTGGGCGCAGCAGGATTTCTCCGGCGTGAAGCCTCTGGTTGCTCAGGTGAAAGGGCATCTCTTTCCCTATAGCCGCTATTTTACGCTGAGTACGGAAAGTATCAGCGACGAACAATCCCAGGGATGGAAAAGCCATATTTTCTTCAACCGTAAACAGCAGAGCGCCCAAATCTATCGGCGTACGCTGCAACTCTACTAATCATAAGGATCGTGATGCCTGAATCGTTGATGGTCATACGTTCTTCCTCGACGCTGCGTAAGCATTGGGAATGGATGACGTTCTCCGCAGATAGCGTATCTTCGGTACATACGCTCACGGACGATCTTCCGCTGGAGTCGCTGGCCGATCAGCCCGGTGCCGGAAATGTTCATCTTTTGATCCCACCAGAGGGCCTTTTATATCGTTCCCTCACGCTGCCCAACGCCAAATACAAACTCACCGCACAAACATTACAATGGCTGGCAGAGGAGACGTTACCCGACAACACCCAGGACTGGCACTGGACGGTTGTCGATAAACAAAACGAAAGTGTCGAGGTGATAGGCATTCAGTCGGAGAAACTCGGTCGCTATCTTGAGCGTTTACATACTGCCGGACTCAACGTGACGCGGGTTTTGCCAGATGGCTGCTATCTTCCCTGGGAAGTAGATAGCTGGACTCTGGTTAACCAGCAAACAAGCTGGCTCATTCGCAGTGCCGCACATGCCTTCAACGAACTGGATGAACACTGGTTACAGCATCTTGCTGCCCAGTTTCCGCCTGAGAATATGCTTTGTTATGGTGTAGTACCTCACGGCGTTGCAGCGGCCAATCCACTTATCCAGCATCCTGAAATACCATCACTGAGTTTGTATTCTGCCGATATTGCATTCCAGCGCTATGACATGCTGCATGGTATTTTTCGTAAACAGAAAACTGTAAGCAAATCGGGAAAATGGCTCGCCCGCCTGGCAGTAAGCTGTCTCGTTCTCGCCATTCTTTCTTTTGTTGGCAGCCGGAGCATCGCGCTCTGGCATACGCTTAAGATTGAAGATCAACTTCAGCAACAACAGCAAGAAACCTGGCAACGTTATTTCCCGCAGATCAAACGCACCCACAATTTTCGTTTTTACTTTAAGCAGCAACTCGCTCAGCAATATCCTGAAGCTGTGCCGTTGCTCTATCATTTACAAACACTTCTGCTGGAACACCCTGAACTGCAGTTAATGGAGGCGAACTATAGCCAGAAGCAAAAGTCGCTGACCTTAAAAATGAGTGCTAAGAGTGAAGCCAATATCGATCGTTTCTGTGAGTTAACACAGTCCTGGCTTCCGATGGAAAAAACAGAAAAAGATCCGGTCAGTGGTGTATGGACAGTAAGGAACTCAGGGAAATGATTAAATCATGGTGGGCAGAAAAATCCACATCGGAAAAACAGATCGTTGCGGCACTGGCGGTTCTCTCGCTCGGCGTTTTTTGTTGGCTTGGGGTGATAAAACCGATAGATACCTACATTGCAGAGCATCAGTCCCACGCGCAAAAAATTAAGAAGGACATCAAATGGATGCAGGATCAAGCGAGCACCCATGGTTTACTCGGTCATCCTGCGCTTACGCAGCCCATCAAAAATATCCTTCTCGAGGAAGCAAAACGTGAGAATTTGGCTATCACGCTGGAAAACGGCCCGGACAATACTCTGACAATTCATCCTGTCACAGCTCCCCTCGAAAACGTCTCCCGCTGGCTCACTACGGCACAGGTAACATACGGTATTGTTATTGAAGACCTTCAGTTTACTCTTGCCGGAAACGAAGAGATCACCCTCAGGCATTTGTCCTTCAGGGAGCAACAATAATGACAATGCTACTGCCGCTCTTCATTCTGGTTGGTTTTATTGCAGGTTATTTTGTTAATGCCATCGCCTATCACCTCTCGCCGTTGGAGGATAAAACGGCGTTAACGTTTCGCCAGGTATTGGTTCATTTCAGGCAAAAAAAATATGCCTGGCATGATACAGTGCCCCTGATACTTTGTGTTGCTGCTGCTATCGCCTGCGCCCTGGCACCTTTCACGCCCATCGTGACTGGCGCACTCTTTCTCTATTTCTGTTTCGTACTCACGCTCAGTGTTATTGATTTTCGCACTCAGCTCCTGCCCGACAAACTCACCTTACCGCTGCTCTGGCTTGGCTTGGTATTTAATGCGCAGTATGGATTAATTGATTTACATGATGCGGTTTACGGCGCGGTAGCGGGCTATGGGGTGCTGTGGTGTGTTTACTGGGGCGTCTGGTTAGTTTGTCACAAAGAGGGATTGGGCTACGGTGATTTCAAGCTACTGGCCGCTGCAGGCGCATGGTGTGGCTGGCAAACGTTGCCAATGATACTGCTGATTGCCTCGCTGGGTGGCATTGGTTACGCCATCGTTTCACAACTTCTGCAACGCCGGACTATAACCACTATCGCATTCGGCCCGTGGCTTGCGCTCGGCAGCATGATAAACCTGGGGTATCTGGCCTGGATCTCTTATTAACCGGGAGGGTTCTCCCTCCCGACACGGCTCAACCTTCTTCGCGGATCTGTGCTTGCAGATAATTTTGCAGGCCCATCTTCTGAATCAGATCAAGTTCCGTTTCCAGCCAGTCGATATGGCCTTCTTCATCACGCAAAATTTCTATCATCATATCGCGGCTGACGTAATCATGAACGCTATCGGCATAACCAATTGCCTCACGCAAATTCTTCGCGCCATCCAGCTCAAGTGCCAGATCAGAACGCAGCATTTCCTCAACATCTTCACCAATGTTCAGTTTGCCCAGGTCCTGTAAGTTTGGAAGACCTTCCAGAAAAAGAATGCGCTCAATATAACGATCGGCGTGTTTCATCTCATCAATGGATTCATGATACTCCACATCATTGAGACGTTTGAGACCCCAGTTTTTAAACATTCGGGCATGGAGAAAGTACTGATTGATTGCGACAAGCTCATTTCCCAACAGTTTGTTGAGATAATTTATAACTTTAGTATCACCTTTCATTTTTTGACTCCTTCGCTTCCACTCTTTGAAGAGTAGAACGGCTTACGAGTAAGTCAAAAAACACACTCCGTTTATGCGGACTCCTTAAACTCCGGCAGCTGCATTAATTCATCCTCCATCACTTCACGCGCGGCCCGGACACATTTACCGCACTGATTGCCGACCGGAATAAATTTTTTTAATTGCTGGAACGAGTGAGGGGAAAACTGGCGCACAGCCTGACGAATTTTTTTATCGCTGATACCATTACAAAGACAAACGTACATAGAGACTCCCGTATACTTTCTTCAAAAATAAATGAAAATAGTTCTTATTTCAATTACGGAAAGACTCTTTTTTAAGCAAAGAATAGAAATATGAATAAAAATAATGGGCTACCAAAAGTAGCCCATTGACAAAAAATGCGGCGATACTGGAAGGTATCGCCAACACATTTATTGCTTAGTAAACGGCGCGAAGATTTCGCTAAATGCGTACTTCGGTGCCTGTTCTTTAGTCAGGCCGTGGAATTCCGGAGACAGGTTAGTGCCGCCCGGCAGGTCGCGCGCGATTGACCAGATACCAACCATACCGAGATTACGCTTCTGCGCATCCTGCATGACCAGACGAGCATCAGAGAGATAGAACACCTCGCCCTGAACGTCGTTCACGCCAACCATCGGCGTGGTACCCATCATAGCGTCAATTTCTGCATCGCTCTTATTGGGATGGAGGCCTTTCAATTGTGAATGCAGGTTGGCAATCGCAGACGTTGCACACTTACCGTGAATGTTCTGGCCTTCGGTATTTGCAGACTGACAAATCGCGTTACCGTAGTCCATTGTCATCACGTTCACACCCGCCAGCTCAACACCTTTCGCTTTGGCATCGCTCAGGACATTCATCCCTTCCGGCGTCAGGCCAGTCGGCAGAATTGGCAAGGTGTACCAGATAGCAATATCTTTGCCTTCTGACTTCCATTTATCCTGCACTTTCTTCACAGCAAGGTTACGACGTTCAATAGATGCCTGATCCGCAACCCAGGTGCCTTCGATATCGAAGTCCAGGACTTTGAGGTTCAGGTTATCAACGATGTCATAATAATGCTGCATCAGATCGTCTACGTTCTTACAGGAAGCAGCCAGCGGAGCGTTGTTAGCACCACCGATAGACAGCATCACATCGCCGCCAGCCTCACGCAGAGCTTTGATTTTGCTGTACTGAGCGTAATTCTGCATACCGTAAGCGGTACCCCATGTCGGCAGACAGGTGTTCGCATCTTTACTCACCACAAACGCCAGCGTGAAGTGGTTGACGTTATGATTCTTAGCCAGCGCAGCCAGATCCGGGATCGTATTCAGCGTAAAGTCGACATACGGTGCATAAACGTGTTTCGGCCACGCTTTCTTCGGCGTACCTACGCGCTCTTTGGTTCCGGTCCAGTCAACAAAAACACGCCACGGGTTGCTGTCAGAAGGAGAAACTTTCTGCACTTTACTCTGAGAAATGTAGTTCACACCGTTAAAGCGAATCAGCGTATCGCTGGCATAAAGCGTTTCTGGATTAAACTGCGGCGCATTATTCAGCTCTTCGTTGCTATAGCTCTGAGCCTTACCTAACGGCTTCCACGGGCGGCTATTGCTACCGGTGGCGTTTTGGTTCGCCACCAGAGCAGGGTTGTCACTTTGCGTCCAGAACAGCGCTTCATAAGCCTGCCCATCAACAACAACGCGATCACCTTTCACGTACACAGTGGATGCGGACCATGCTTTCGCCGGTTCGTATTTCTTCCACGGGTTATCGCCGCCCGGGACAAAGCCCCATGCGTCTTGATCGACAGAAGTTTTATAATGTGCATCGTTATAATCTACGATGCTGTCCGCGCTGTACGCTTTGCTGGCCTGGAAACCATCCGCAACAATGACGCCGCCGTTATCAATTTCACAGGTAGTCGGGTTACCGTACTGACTCAATTCCGCAGCGGTAGCTGTACGCTCGAGACGCCATGGGTTATTGGAGTTTTCAGCGCTGGTACCCCGTGGGCAATCTTTAGACCCAACCCACCAGGCGTTCTTGTAAACATTACCATTGAAAATAACATGGTAAATTTCGCTACCTTCCTGGCCGCTCCACGCTTGCAATGAGTAATCGTTAACGCTATCCGCTGGTGTTGATGGCTCGCTGTTATCCGGAGTTGGGGTCACCGGTGTTTCCGGAGTTGGATCAACCGGAGTCACAGCACCGCCATTATTATCCGGCTTAACGGAACAGGAGCCAGGGTTACCATACTGGCTGATTTCTGTTGCCGTTGCCGCGCGAACATAACGCCATGGGTTACTGGCATCGTTTTCTTTCGCATCGCCTGGGCAATTTGCCGCGCCTACCCACCAGGCGTTCTTATAAATGCCGCCGTTATAGATAACGTACCATGTAGAAGAACCTTCCTGACCTTTCCAGGCTACTACAGCATAGTTGTCGTTTGACTTATCAGCTGGGGCTGGCTGAACATCAGGAGCCGGTTTAACGTCCGGTGCCGGTTTCACATCCGGTGAAGGCTGTGGTGCTGAAGTACAGGACTGTGGATTACTGGTTTCTGAGATTTCCGTTGCCGTAGCGGCACGAACATAACGCCATGGGTTGCTGGCATCATTGCCTTTCGCATCACCCGGGCAGTTAGAAGAGGCTACCCACCAGGCATTCTTATATACCGCACCATTAAAGACGACATACCAGGTCTGACCGCCCTGCTGTTTATTCCAGGCAACTACAGAAGAATTAGACGGAACAGTGCCCTGTGCTGGTGTAGCCGAACCGCCATTAGCCGGCGTATTGGATGCAGGCGTATTTGAATTTGAAGAAGATGAGCTGCCGCTCTTTTCGCAGGAAAGTGTATTGCCATACTGACTAATTTCAGCAGCTGTCGCGGTACGCTTTAAACGCCACGGGTTAGTTGCATCATTTACTTTCGCTTTTCCCGGGCAATTTGTAGAAGAAACCCACCAGGCATTTTCATAAATTTTGCCATCGAAAATAACCTGATATTTATTACCACCTTGTTGGTTATTCCATGCTTCCATTGCCAATGCTGGCAGAGCGGAACACACCAGCCCCATACCAATCATAGATTTAGTAAATATATTTAATTTCATTATAATCCCTTGTGACGTAAAAACTGCAAAACAAAAGTCCTACGCAGGAATTATTTACGTTTTACGAGAACCCTTCAATATGAATTAAATTACGGCATTAAAAATAAGAAAAAAGCCTGACAAATGAAGCATTTTAAAAACAGAAACATTCATATTTAAAATGTTAAATTGAATTGATATTTTAAATATGAATAATTTATTCGTTCTGACAGTACGAATAAGATATGCCGTCAACAAATGCAAAAAGGGCGCCGAAGCGCCCTTTTCAATTCAAAACTAATTAACGTGTAATTAGCCCAGAACTTTAGCAACAACGCCCGCGCCAACGGTACGGCCGCCTTCACGGATTGCGAAACGCAGACCGTCGTCCATCGCGATCGGGTGGATCAGGGTAACAACCATTTTGATGTTGTCGCCCGGCATTACCAT
>NZ_JAENDM010000068.1:0-15624 GCF_019375075.1 Escherichia sp. XD33 | reverse complement strand
GAGGTCGTGGTATGGATGACGGATGGCTGGCCGCTGTATGAATCCCGCCTGAAGGGAAAGCTGCACGTAATCAGCAAGCGTTACACTCAGCGAATTGAGCGGCATAACCTGAATCTGAGACAACATCTGGCAAGGCTGGGACGGAAGTCACTGTCGTTCTCAAAATCGGTGGAGCTGCATGACAAAGTCATCGGGCATTATCTGAACATAAAACACTATCAATAAGTTGGAGTCATTACCGAAAAGATCAACTAAACCATCAAAGAGCATGGGATATATTATCTGATACTTATGAAGATATGAAGAGATTAAATTTAGGTGGGACTGATCAATTTTTCCATTGTATGGCATTTTGTCGAGTGTCTAAATTAAATGACGCTGGTGTTAGCCGATCGGCGAAAGGGCTGGGTTATGAAAAAGAGATTAGAGATTACGGGTTAAATCTGTTCGGTATGTACGGCAGAAAAGTAAAGCTATCCCATTCTGAAATGATTGAAGATAATAAAAAAGACTTGGCTGTAAATGACCATGGGTTGACATGTCCATCAACAACAGATTGCTCAGATAGATGTAGTGATTATATTAATCCAGAGCATAAAAAAACGATAAAGGCTTTACAAGATGCTGGCTATCTCAAGTAATCTATCAAAGATGATAATATTTATTTTTGCTATTATAATCATTGTTGTTTTATGCGTAATTACTTATCTTTATTTATACAAAGATGAATCTCTTGTAAGTAAACATTACATAAACTATATGGCAATACCAGAAAATGATGGAGTTTTTACATGGCTCCCAGATTTTTTTCCGCACGTAGCGGTGGATATATCAATATACACAAATGTAGAAGATGATTATTTTTTTCTTATTTTTCCCTAACAAATGATGATGGGGGTAGGTTTAAGAAAACATTGACAGTGAGGGCCAGGGAACAAGTGGCGAAAATCGTATCAAAGAATGATCCAGATACAAAAAAGTGTGGTGTAAATATGGTAAGATACCAGGGCAAGGGGATGGTGTAAACCTTTTTTTTGTTGGTGAAATTAATGTTACGCATTATTTTATAACAAATATTGGAGCTGGATTGCCTGATGCTTGTGCAGAGTAATTGCTTGAATTAAGAGTCTATCCCATATCGAACTCGTCAACTTCGTAGTGAGGAAAAGTAAAATTCCTGACTGAGAAAAGATATGTCGGCTATTGTGTAAAGCCATATAGCTCAGACGATGAATATCTACTCGTATTCAGTTGTTTATTGAGGGTGAGTTCCGACCCTGAAACAACAAATAAAATGAACAGTCAGAGAGTTTACATAGAATTGCACTGGTCTTTTACGATATCTGACATTGTGTAATACATATTCAGCCATGCATTAATTAAAATGTTACGTGTTTAATGTGAGTCCCTATCTGAAAATAAATAATCCTTCCGGATTAAAATAAATTCTTGCCGGGAAAGAAAGAGGAAATAAACCATTAGCGGAAAACCAGCGGCACGCCAGGGTGACATGCCCCAGTACGGCGGCCCGATAGTCCAGGGTTCAGCGGGGGTACTGATAGTCGCGCCGACTGCATCGAGAACTCCATACAACTTTTTACGGAACGTCACCTGATAAAATTTGTTCAGTATCGTCTTTTGAGATTCTCAAGGTTATGGAGTAACCAGACAGAACGGACACCACTGTCGGAGATAAAAACCCCCTGTTTACGCAGCTCGTTGCTGGCCCGGTGCTGACCATGTGTCGGGAAAGCGACGGCGTAATCAACAACAGCCTGTTCAGTTGCCTCATCGGTACGGTTCTTAAGGTTAGGAGCGCGGCGACTACGATTAATCTGCGCATCCACACCGCCTTCAGCGACCAGTTCGCGGTAACGATAAAACGTATCACGCGAAACGCCCATGATTTTACAGGCTTTTGATACGTTGCTGAGTTCTTCAGCCAGATTGAGCAAACCGGCTTTGTGTTTGATGACGGGATTGGCAGTATGAAGCATGAGAGTTACCTCTTGTTTTGGATAAGGATTCGACACTCATATCAAAACCGGTAACTCTCAACCTTTCAAGGCCATGTGTCAGATCAAGTCGCGACTAATACAAATACGTCCCTCATTACCGCGCCTTAACCCATTCCGCCACTTCCGCCCACTCACCGCGAAAGACAACTTTTTCCGCTTTTTTCTCAAGCTGATAGCGATACATCGGGTCGTAATATTCTTCAAGTAACGGCACCAGCCAGGCCAGATGACCGTCGGTGCTGCCGGTGGTGAGTTGCGTTGTCAGTGCTGCATCCAGCCTTGCAGCCAGTTCGTTATAGCGCTGTAGCCCCAGCCGACGCTTAATCGCCGAAAGTCCGTGATGCAGGTATTCGCAATACTCCTGCCAGCCCTGTTCGTCGCCGTACGCGTGGGTAAAATCATGATGCATACGCAAGAAATACTCTTCGTTCAGGCGCTCAAGACGGATCTCAAACGGATCTTCTACCACCGCAATCGCCGCCTGAGTCATTCGCTCGCGCAGGCATTCCGGCAGGTGATTCGAACCGATCATCCGGCTTTCGTCTTCCAGCACCCACAGGCGCAAATTCTGACGGGCGTCGGTTTTTAGCATTTCGGCAGCCAGCAGGTTTTCAAAACTCGCCTGGCTAAGTTGTGGTTGTAACGTGCGACCAAACGCCGAACCGCGATGACGCGCCAACCCTTCCAGATCAACACCGTTCGGCTGTTGCTGCACTAACAGCGTTTTACCGCTGCCGGTACAACCGCCAATCAGCACTATCGGTTTTTGTGCCAGTTCAATAGTCGCCTGAATCGCGGTCTGGCGCAGTGCCTTATAACCGCCTTCCACCAGCGGATAATCAATCCCCGCTGCATGCAACCAGCTTTGCACAATATGTGAGCGCTGACCGCCACGGGCGCAGCAGAGAATACCTTGCGGATTTTGCAGGCACGCTGCCCGCCAGGCGTCCATGCGCTGCTGACGAATTTCACCCGCCACCAGTTTATGTCCCAGCGCCAGCGCTGCGTCTGAGCCTTGCTGTTTATAGCAGGTGCCAACGGCGGCGCGTTCATCGTTATTCATTAACGGCAGATTGATAGCGGCGGGCATTGCGCCGTGCTCAAACTCGATAGGGGCGCGAACATCAATAATGGGCGTATCAGCAATCAGCAGGGCACGATAGTCCTGTTCCGTGTGTCTCTCTTGCATAGTTAAAAGTGAACCTCAAATCAGCTTGCGCGCTATTTTACGCGCCAACGCGCAAGGAAACTTGATTTTTAACTGCGTGGGTTGCCGAAAATTTCTAAAAATCCGCTGATTTCCGGCCTGCGCTGGGTAAACAAGGTCACAATATCTTCTACCGCTTTGCCGCTGCCAAATTTGCGCCATGCCAGACTCAATGGCGAAGGAGGGCGCATCGTTGGGATTACCCGGCTGACCAGTTGTTGATTATCGATCATTGACTGGCAAAGCGATTTTGGCAAAAAACCAATGCCAACGCCCGCCAGATGGGCGGCGATTTTCGTTTCCATATCGGGAACAATAATCTCTTTTTGCCCTGGCAATCGCCAGGCGACGCGTTTGGTTAAGGTGCGGGCGCTGTCTTCAATATTGACCGCCGGAAAGCGCCGCAACTGCGCTTCTGTTAGCGGCTCTTCAACGTTCGCCAGCGGATGATCCGCCGCCATGACAAAGCGCCATTGCACCGATCCTAAGGGATCAAGACTAAAGGTATTTGCCAGCGCCTCAGTTCCCGTGACGCCGATAGCCAGCGAAAAACCTTCGTACAATAGCGAGTCCCAGACGCCCATATAGATTTGTCGGGAGATGTGAAACTGGGTAAAGGGGTAACGCTCATTCAGCCACGCCAGCAACTGGGCGACGGCCTGGGGGTTGTAGAGCAGGTTGTTGATGACAATATTCACCTGGCGTTCCACGCCATCATTCACCTGTTGCAGCTCGCTTGGCATACTTTCCAGCCAGCTCAGCCAGTCTCTGGCCTGGGAAAGTAGATGCTCGCCAGCCGCTGTCAACGTCACGCTGCGAGTCGTACGGAAAAACAGCGCTACTCCGGTATTCTCTTCCAGAAGTTTAATGCGATAACTGATCGTCGCCGTGGTTTTACATAATCGTTCTGCCGCTTTTGAAAAACTTCCTGTTTCAGCAACCGCAATGAAAGTCCGCAAGGTTTCTGGATCGAACATCTTCAGGTATCCCCTTTTAAATCCGCAAGTTGCGTGATTTTCTTATCCTCTGATTTATCAGTATTTTTACATGATAACCCTGTTCAATTTGTGGACTAAATCTAGTTTTGGAAAAATATTCCAACTTTTGTATTGATGTTGTTCTCTTAAGGTTTTAGATTGCCTGTTATTGAAACCAAGCTGACCGGTCGGCGGTGGTTGAACGGAATTATGTTACAAGGACAAAAAGATGAAACTTCAGGTATTACCGTTAAGTCAGGAAGCCTTTAGTGCTTATGGCGACGTAATCGAAACGCAGCAACGGGATTTTTTCCATATTAACAATGGCCTGGTGGAGCGTTACCACGATTTGGCGCTGGTTGAGATTCTTGAGCAAGACCGTACGCTTATCAGCATTAACCGCGCGCAACCGGCGAATCTGCCGCTGACCATTCACGAACTCGAACGTCATCCGCTGGGTACTCAGGCCTTTATCCCGATGAAAGGTGAGGTGTTTGTGGTGGTCGTGGCGTTAGGTGACGACAAACCAGACCTGTCAACGCTGCGGGCGTTTATCACCAACGGCGAACAGGGAGTGAATTACCATCGTAACGTCTGGCATCACCCACTTTTCGCCTGGCAGCGCGTCACCGATTTTCTGACCATCGATCGCGGCGGCAGTGACAACTGTGATGTTGAAAGTATTCCTGAACAGGAACTCTGTTTTGCGTGACGCCTGCAACCGACTTGCATAAGATAAACTAATTGTTCATTGTTTATGCTCACTTGTAGGTCGGAGTTAACGTAGGTATGACGGAAGTTAGACGGCGCGGCAGGCCAGGACAGGCGGAGCCTGTGGCACAGAAGGGCGCACAGGCGTTAGAGCGGGGAATTGCGATTCTGCAATATTTGGAAAAAAGTGGGGGAAGTTCGTCGGTTAGCGATATTTCTCTCAATCTGGATTTGCCGCTCTCCACGACCTTTCGCTTGCTGAAGGTTTTACAGGCAGCGGATTTTGTCTATCAGGACAGTCAATTAGGCTGGTGGCATATAGGATTAGGTGTCTTTAACGTCGGTGCGGCGTACATCCATAACCGCGATGTCCTCTCCGTCGCCGGGCCGTTTATGCGCCGCCTGATGTTACTTTCCGGCGAAACGGTCAATGTCGCGATCCGTAACGGCAATGAAGCGGTATTAATTGGTCAGTTAGAGTGTAAATCGATGGTCAGGATGTGTGCGCCACTGGGCAGTCGTCTGCCACTGCATGCTTCCGGTGCGGGCAAAGCGCTGCTTTATCCGCTGGCGGAAGAGGAGTTGATGAGCATCATTCTGCAAACCGGTTTGCAGCAGTTTACGCCAACTACGCTTGTGGATATGCCCACCTTGCTGAAGGACCTGGAACAAGCGCGTGAACTGGGCTATACCGTAGATAAAGAAGAGCATGTTGTAGGTCTGAATTGCATAGCTTCAGCAATTTACGATGATGTCGGTAGTGTTGTTGCCGCTATCTCCATCTCCGGGCCTTCATCAAGACTGACAGAAGATCGTTTTGTCAGTCAGGGTGAGCTGGTCAGAGACACCGCCCGCGATATCAGCACGGCGTTGGGACTAAAAGCACATCCATAATGTCTGTCGCATCCCGCTCTGCGGAGCGGGTTTTTTTGACAAAATTTGAAAGTTGGAAAAATTTTCCAATAAATAGAGGTAGGAATAAAATGGCAAAAATGAGAGCCGTTGACGCGGCAATGTATGTGCTGGAGAAAGAAGGTATCACTACCGCCTTCGGTGTTCCGGGAGCTGCAATCAATCCGTTCTACTCAGCGATGCGTAAGCACGGCGGTATTCGTCACATTCTGGCGCGTCATGTGGAAGGTGCTTCGCACATGGCGGAAGGTTATACCCGCGCAACGGCAGGGAATATCGGCGTATGTCTGGGGACTTCCGGTCCTGCGGGCACGGACATGATCACCGCGCTCTATTCCGCTTCTGCTGATTCCATTCCTATTCTGTGCATTACCGGCCAGGCACCGCGCGCCCGTCTGCATAAAGAAGATTTTCAGGCCGTAGATATTGAAGCAATTGCTAAACCGGTCAGCAAAATGGCGGTTACAGTTCGTGAAGCGGCGCTGGTGCCTCGCGTGCTGCAACAGGCATTTCACCTGATGCGTTCTGGTCGTCCGGGTCCGGTACTGGTGGATTTACCGTTCGACGTTCAGGTTGCGGAAATCGAGTTTGATCCTGACATGTACGAACCGCTGCCGGTCTACAAACCTGCTGCCAGCCGTATGCAGATCGAAAAAGCTGTAGAAATGTTAATCCAGGCCGAACGTCCGGTGATTGTTGCCGGGGGCGGGGTAATTAATGCTGACGCAGCTGCACTGTTACAACAGTTTGCTGAACTGACCAGCGTTCCGGTGATCCCAACGCTAATGGGCTGGGGCTGTATCCCGGACGATCATGAACTGATGGCCGGGATGGTGGGTCTGCAAACCGCGCATCGTTACGGTAACGCAACGCTGCTGGCGTCTGACATGGTGTTTGGTATCGGTAACCGTTTTGCTAACCGTCATACCGGCTCGGTAGAGAAATACACCGAAGGGCGCAAAATCGTTCATATTGATATTGAGCCGACGCAAATTGGTCGCGTGCTGTGTCCGGATCTCGGTATTGTCTCTGATGCTAAAGCGGCGCTGACACTGCTGGTTGAAGTGGCGCAGGAGATGCAAAAAGCGGGTCGTCTGCCGTGTCGTAAAGAATGGGGCGCCGACTGCCAGCAGCGTAAACGCACTTTGCTGCGCAAAACCCACTTCGACAACGTGCCGGTGAAACCGCAGCGCGTGTATGAAGAGATGAACAAAGCCTTTGGTCGCGATGTTTGTTATGTCACCACCATTGGTCTGTCACAAATCGCTGCGGCACAAATGCTGCATGTCTTTAAAGACCGCCACTGGATCAACTGTGGTCAGGCTGGTCCGTTAGGCTGGACGATTCCGGCTGCGCTAGGGGTTTGTGCCGCTGATCCGAAACGCAATGTGGTGGCGATTTCTGGCGACTTTGACTTCCAGTTCCTGATTGAAGAGTTAGCTGTTGGCGCGCAGTTCAACATTCCGTACATCCATGTGCTGGTCAACAACGCTTATCTGGGGCTGATTCGTCAGTCACAACGCGCTTTTGACATGGACTACTGCGTGCAACTCGCTTTCGAGAATATCAACTCCAGTGAAGTGAATGGCTACGGTGTTGACCACGTAAAAGTAGCGGAAGGTTTAGGTTGTAAAGCTATTCGGGTCTTCAAACCGGAAGATATTGCGCCAGCCTTTGAACAGGCGAAAGCCTTAATGGCGCAATATCGGGTACCGGTAGTCGTGGAAGTTATTCTCGAGCGTGTGACCAATATTTCGATGGGCAGCGAACTGGATAACGTCATGGAATTTGAAGATATCGCCGATAACGCAGCGGACGCACCGACTGAAACCTGCTTCATGCACTATGAATAAGGGAGATAAATAATGTTACGTTTCTCTGCTAATTTATCGATGTTATTTGGAGAATATGATTTTCTCGCCCGTTTTGAGAAAGCTGCGCAGTGTGGTTTTCGCGGCGTTGAATTTATGTTTCCTTATGACTACGACATTGAAGAATTAAAACATGTGCTGGCGAGTAATAAACTCGAACATACGCTGCACAATTTACCGGCGGGTGACTGGGCGGCGGGGGAGCGCGGTATTGCCTGTATTCCTGGCCGTGAAGAAGAGTTTCGGGATGGCGTAGCAGCAGCGATTCGTTATGCCCGTGCGCTGGGTAATAAAAAAATTAACTGTCTGGTCGGTAAAACGCCGGCTGGTTTCAGCAGTGAACAGATTCACGCAACGCTTGTAGAAAACCTGCGTTATGCCGCGAATATGCTGATGAAAGAAGATATTTTATTACTGATTGAACCTATTAACCATTTTGATATTCCTGGTTTCCATCTCACCGGAACTCGGCAGGCGCTGAAATTGATTGATGATGTTGGTTGCTGCAATTTGAAAATTCAGTATGACATTTATCATATGCAGCGGATGGAAGGTGAATTAACCAACACCATGACTCAGTGGGCTGATAAAATTGGTCACCTGCAAATTGCCGATAATCCGCATCGCGGCGAACCGGGAACCGGAGAAATTAATTATGATTATCTCTTTAAGGTAATCGAAAATTCTGACTACAACGGTTGGGTTGGGTGTGAATATAAACCCCAAACCACCACGGAAGCCGGTTTACGCTGGATGGATCCGTACCGTTAAAACGTAACGCTATTCAGACAATGCTTTTTTAGGCCGCTAAGTTGGCAGGGGATCGTGTTGTCTGAATTCAGGAAAAGCGAAATTTAAAAGAGGTTAATTATGAAACTGGGATTTATTGGCTTAGGCATTATGGGTACACCGATGGCCATTAATCTGGCGCGTGCCGGTCATCAATTACATGTCACGACCATTGGACCGGTTGCTGATGAATTACTGTCACTGGGTGCCGTCAGTGTTGAAACTGCTCGCCAGGTAACGGAAGCATCGGACATCATTTTTATTATGGTGCCGGACACACCTCAGGTTGAAGAAGTTCTGTTCGGTGAAAATGGTTGTACCAAAGCCTCGCTGAAGGGCAAAACCATTGTTGATATGAGCTCCATTTCCCCGATTGAAACTAAGCGTTTCGCTCGTCAGGTGAATGAACTGGGCGGCGATTATCTCGATGCGCCAGTCTCCGGCGGTGAAATCGGTGCGCGTGAAGGGACGTTGTCGATTATGGTTGGCGGTGATGAAGCGGTATTTGAACGTGTTAAACCGCTGTTTGAACTGCTCGGTAAAAATATCACCCTCGTGGGCGGTAACGGCGATGGTCAAACCTGCAAAGTGGCAAATCAGATTATCGTGGCGCTCAATATTGAAGCGGTTTCTGAAGCCCTGCTATTTGCTTCAAAAGCCGGTGCGGACCCGGTACGTGTGCGCCAGGCGCTGATGGGCGGCTTTGCTTCCTCACGTATTCTGGAAGTTCATGGCGAGCGTATGATTAAACGCACCTTTAATCCGGGCTTCAAAATCGCTCTGCACCAGAAAGATCTCAACCTGGCACTGCAAAGTGCGAAAGCACTTGCGCTGAACCTGCCAAACACTGCGACCTGCCAGGAGTTATTTAATACCTGTGCGGCAAACGGTGGCAGCCAGTTGGATCACTCTGCGTTAGTGCAGGCGCTGGAATTAATGGCTAACCATAAACTGGCCTGATACCCGCAATAAAAATGGCCGATATCAGAAAATGAATCGGCCAGCAATATTAAAAAAGAAAGCAGCCAAAGATGTTGCTTCAGTATTAAAAATAATATTTTTATTTTATTTGTTCCTCATAGCTAGATTAAAACAACGTTATTCGATACGTGAAATTAAGAGGGATTTATGGAACATCAGAGAAAACTATTCCAGCAACGCGGCTATAGCGAAGATCTATTGCCGAAAACGCAAAGCCAGCGGACCTGGAAAACATTTAACTATTTTACCTTATGGATGGGTTCGGTTCATAACGTTCCCAATTATGTGATGGTCGGCGGCTTTTTTATTCTCGGCTTGTCTACCTTTAGTATTATGCTGGCAATTATCCTCAGCGCCTTTTTCATTGCCGCGGTAATGGTATTAAACGGTGCTGCGGGCAGTAAATACGGTGTGCCTTTTGCCATGATCCTGCGTGCTTCTTACGGTGTACGTGGTGCACTGTTTCCCGGATTATTAAGGGGCGGAATTGCCGCCATCATGTGGTTTGGTTTGCAATGTTACGCGGGGTCACTGGCCTGCTTGATTCTGATTGGCAAAATCTGGCCGGGATTTTTAACTCTCGGTGGTGATTTCACTCTGTTAGGCCTTTCTCTACCGGGCTTAATTACTTTCTTAATCTTCTGGCTGGTCAACGTTGGTATAGGTTTTGGCGGTGGCAAAGTTTTAAATAAATTCACTGCCATTCTTAACCCGTGCATCTATATCGTTTTCGGCGGTATGGCGATTTGGGCGATTTCACTGGTCGGGATCGGTCCAATCTTTGACTACATTCCGAGCGGTATTCAGAAAGCAGAAAACGGTGGCTTCCTGTTCCTGGTGGTGATTAACGCGGTAGTTGCGGTCTGGGCGGCACCGGCGGTGAGCGCATCCGACTTTACGCAAAACGCCCACTCGTTTCGTGAGCAGGCGCTGGGGCAAACGCTGGGTTTAGTTGTGGCCTATATTCTGTTTGCGGTCGCCGGGGTATGTATTATTGCCGGAGCCAGTATTCACTACGGCGCTGATACCTGGAACGTGCTGGATATTGTTCAGCGTTGGGACAGCCTGTTCGCCTCGTTCTTTGCGGTACTGGTTATTCTGATGACAACTATCTCCACTAACGCGACCGGTAATATTATTCCAGCCGGTTATCAGATTGCCGCCATTGCACCGACAAAACTGACCTATAAAAACGGCGTACTGATTGCCAGTATTATCAGCTTGCTGATCTGCCCGTGGAAATTAATGGAAAATCAGGACAGCATTTATCTTTTCCTCGATATTATCGGCGGAATGCTTGGTCCGGTAATTGGTGTCATGATGGCGCATTATTTTGTGGTGATGCGCGGACAAATTAATCTTGATGAACTGTATACCGCACCTGGCGATTATAAATATTACGATAACGGTTTTAACCTCACTGCGTTTTCAGTAACTCTGGTGGCCGTTATTTTATCTCTTGGCGGTAAGTTTATTCACTTTATGGAACCGTTATCGCGTGTTTCATGGTTTGTCGGCGTCATCGTCGCCTTTGCGGCCTACGCCTTATTAAAGAAACGTACAACAGCAGAAAAAACAGGAGAGCAAAAAACCATAGGTTAATTAATCCCGATATTGAACATTGAGTTAAAAACCAATCTGTATTTTACAAGGAGTTTGTTATGTCTTTTGATTTAATCATTAAAAACGGCACCGTTATTTTAGAAAACGAAGCTCGCGTTGTAGATATCGCCGTTAAAGGCGGAAAAATTGCTGCTATCGGTCAGGATCTGGGCGATGCAAAAGAAGTTATGGATGCGTCTGGTCTGGTGGTTTCGCCGGGCATGGTTGATGCGCACACCCATATTTCTGAACCGGGTCGTAGCCACTGGGAAGGTTATGAAACCGGTACTCGCGCAGCGGCAAAAGGTGGTATCACCACCATGATCGAAATGCCGCTCAACCAGCTGCCTGCAACGGTTGACCGCGCTTCAATTGAACTGAAGTTCGATGCCGCTAAAGGCAAGCTGACTATTGATGCGGCACAACTCGGTGGCCTGGTGTCTTACAACATCGACCGTCTGCATGAGCTGGATGAAGTGGGCGTTGTCGGCTTCAAATGCTTCGTTGCGACCTGTGGCGATCGCGGTATCGACAACGACTTCCGTGATGTAAACGACTGGCAGTTCTTCAAAGGTGCGCAGAAGCTGGGCGAACTGGGTCAGCCGGTGCTGGTGCACTGCGAAAACGCGCTGATTTGTGACGAACTGGGCGAAGAAGCGAAGCGTGAAGGTCGCGTAACCGCTCATGACTATGTGGCTTCGCGTCCGGTATTTACCGAAGTGGAAGCAATTCGCCGCGTACTGTATCTGGCGAAAGTTGCTGGTTGCCGTCTGCACGTTTGCCACGTCAGCAGCCCGGAAGGTGTTGAGGAAGTGACTCGTGCACGTCAGGAAGGTCAGGACGTTACTTGTGAATCCTGCCCGCATTACTTTGTACTGGATACCGATCAGTTCGAAGAAATCGGTACTCTGGCGAAGTGTTCACCGCCGATCCGCGATCTGGAAAACCAGAAAGGCATGTGGGAAAAACTGTTTAACGGTGAAATCGACTGCCTGGTTTCCGACCACTCTCCATGCCCGCCGGAAATGAAAGCCGGTAACATCATGAAAGCATGGGGCGGTATCGCCGGTCTGCAAAGCTGCATGGACGTGATGTTCGATGAAGCGGTACAGAAACGCGGTATGTCTCTGCCAATGTTCGGCAAATTAATGGCGACTAACGCAGCAGATATTTTCGGTCTGCAGCAAAAAGGCCGTATCGCCCCAGGAAAAGATGCCGACTTCGTCTTCATTCAGCCGAATAGCAGCTATGTTCTTACCAATGACGATCTGGAATATCGCCACAAAGTCAGCCCGTATGTTGGCCGTACCATTGGCGCGCGTATCACGAAAACCATCTTACGTGGTGATGTGATTTACGACATTGAACAGGGCTTCCCTGTTGCGCCGAAAGGTCAATTTATCCTTAAACATCAGCAGTAATCTGGCCCCTGCAATGCCCGTCCTTGCGGCGGGCATTCTCCGGTTAAGGTGTGTTTATGTTCAATTTTGCAGTCAGCCGCGAAAGCCTGTTATCAGGATTTCAGTGGTTTTTCTTTATTTTTTGCAACACGGTTGTGGTTCCTCCTACGCTACTTTCTGCTTTTCAGTTGCCGCAAAGTAGCCTGCTTACGCTCACGCAATATGCTTTTCTTGCTACCGCACTGGCCTGCTTCGCTCAGGCGTTTTGCGGTCATCGTCGCGCTATTATGGAAGGGCCAGGTGGCCTGTGGTGGGGAACCATCCTTACTATCACCCTTGGTGAAGCATCGCGCGGGACACCGATCAACGATATCGCCACCAGCCTGGCAGTGGGGATTGCACTCTCCGGCGTGCTGACGATGTTGATTGGTTTTAGCGGATTAGGCCATCGCCTGGCACGGTTATTTACGCCGTCGGTGATGGTCTTGTTTATGTTGATGCTGGGCGCGCAGCTGACCACTATCTTTTTCAAAGGTATGCTCGGGTTGCCGTTTGGCATAGCCGACCCGAATTTTAAAATTCAGTTACCGCCGTTCGCGCTCTCGGTGGCGGTGATGTGCCTGGTACTGGCGATGATTATCTTCCTGCCGCAACGTTTTGCCCGTTATGGCCTGCTGGTCGGCACCATAACCGGCTGGTTGTTGTGGTACTTTTGCTTTCCTTCTTCGCACTCGCTCTCCGGTGAGTTGCACTGGCAGTGGTTCCCGCTCGGCAGTGGCGGTGCTTTGTCGCCGGGAATTATTCTGACGGCGGTGATTACAGGTCTGGTAAATATCAGCAATACCTACGGTGCGATTCGGGGCACGGATGTTTTTTATCCGCAGCAGGGCGCAGGGAATACGCGTTATCGTCGTAGCTTTGTGGCGACCGGATTTATGACGCTGATAACCGTACCGCTGGCGGTAATTCCATTTTCACCGTTTGTTTCATCCATTGGTTTATTAACCCAGACTGGCGATTACACGCGGCGTTCGTTTATTTATGGCAGCGTTATTTGCCTGCTGGTGGCGCTGGTTCCTGCACTCACGCGACTGTTTTGCAGTATCCCTTTACCCGTGAGTAGTGCGGTCATGCTGGTTTCTTATCTGCCTTTACTCTTTTCCGCGCTGGTGTTTAGCCAGCAAATAACGTTTACCGCTCGCAATATTTATCGACTCGCATTGCCGTTATTTGTCGGCATATTTTTAATGGCATTACCGCCTGTGTATCTGCAAGACCTTCCATTAACGCTTCGTCCTCTGCTCAGTAACGGCTTATTGGTCGGGATTTTACTGGCTGTTCTTATGGATAACCTTATTCCGTGGGAACGCATCGAATAATTTGTTGAAAAAGGATTGATAATGAAGATTGTCATTGCGCCAGACTCTTTTAAAGAGAGCTTAAGTGCAGAAAAATGTTGTCAGGCAATTAAAGCCGGGTTTTCGACCCTCTTTCCCGATGCGAACTATATCTGTTTGCCGATAGCGGATGGCGGCGAAGGGACGGTGGATGCGATGGTCGCCGCGACGGGCGGCAACATCGTGACGCTTGAAGTCTGCGGGCCGATGGGCGAAAAAGTGAATGCTTTTTATGGCCTTACCGGCGACGGGAAAACGGCGGTGATTGAGATGGCGGCAGCAAGTGGCCTGATGCTGGTCGCGCCTGAAAAGCGTAATCCGTTGCTGGCCTCCAGTTTTGGTACGGGGGAGTTAATTCGTCATGCGCTGGATAACGACATTCGCCATATTATTCTCGGCATTGGCGGCAGTGCGACGGTCGACGGCGGTATGGGCATGGCGCAGGCGCTCGGTGTGCGTTTCCTTGATGCCGACGGTCAGGCGCTGGCGGCAAACGGTGGTAATTTAGCGCGCGTGGCAAGCATTGAGATGGATGAATGCGATCCGCGTCTGGCGAATTGCCATATTGAAGTAGCATGTGACGTTGATAACCCGCTGGTAGGGGCACGCGGCGCGGCGGCGGTGTTTGGCCCGCAAAAAGGGGCAACGCCGGAGATGGTCGAAGAACTTGAACAGGGGCTGCAAAATTACGCCCGTGTTTTACAACAGCAAACTGAAATTAATGTCTGCCAGATGGCGGGCGGCGGCGCTGCGGGCGGTATGGGTATTGCGGCGGCGGTATTTCTCAATGCGGATATTAAACCGGGCATTGAAATTGTGTTGAATGCGGTCAATCTTGCGCAGGCAGTGCAGGGCGCAGCACTGGTGATTACCGGGGAAGGGCGCATCGACTCGCAAACGGCAGGCGGTAAAGCGCCGCTGGGTGTGGCGTCGGTGGCGAAGCAGTTTAATGTACCGGTGATTGGGATTGCTGGCGTATTGGGTGATGGCGTGGAAGTGGTGCACCAGTACGGCATTGACGCGGTATTCAGCATTTTGCCTCGTCTGGCACCTTTAGCCGAAGTGCTCGCCAGCGGTGAAACCAATCTCTTCAACAGCGCGCGAAATATTGCCTGCGCCATTAAAATAGGTCAGGGAATTAAAAACTAACCCTTACCTTTAAAGCGGATGCGATTTATATCGCATAAGAGTGCAGTACTCATGCCGGATGCGGCATGAGTACCATATCCTTCCTGAAAATCGCGCAAATTCTATATATTGCAGAGATCATGTAGGCCTGATAAGCGAAGCGCATCAGGCAATGTTACAAAAAAAGCCACGGTATAAACCGTGGCAAAATCCAACATAGCTAAAAATAATCAGGCGAGTGGTATGACTTAAATCTCTACGTCGCGGTTACAATCTTTCGAGTAAATATAGCTGAACGCTTCACCACGCCCTACACCATAACCAGCCTGTAAAGAATAAGCGCCCATAAAGATGTAATCGCCTTTTTTCACCGGGATCCAGTTATTGTCGAGGTTATAAACCCCCTGACCGGAAAGAATATAGGCACCGTGTTCCTGAACGTGTGTTTCGATATAACCGTGGCTGGCACCTGGTGCAAAAGAGAGGATATGCATGTTCATATCAAAACCTAAGGAAGGTGCGAATAAGTCCGAGATGTGAGATCATCGTGTTGTAACCTGAACCCAGAATGAGTAACCGGATGAGCCAGCAACTGACTTTTGCCGACAGTGAGTTTTCCAGTAAACGCCGC
>NZ_JAENDM010000067.1:0-15666 GCF_019375075.1 Escherichia sp. XD33 | reverse complement strand
ACCTAACCGGCGATTACGTCTGGCGGCAGAGCCGCAGACTGGAAGACGGGAAGTTTCGGCCCTTACGGATGCCCGGAAAACCTTAGCGTACGATTTTTTCCGAATTCTGCGGGCTCCCCTTTAAGATTTTGGCAAGCAGTAGCGTCCTCTGGTTTACCCATGAACATGGTAATACGGGAAAAACCATACCAACTTATGGTCGCTTTGATTGCTTTATATACGGCCATCCCTGTTGTTACAATAGTAATTTTATCTGGTCAGCAATCGCATAAGTTGGAACTAATTGCTGTGCATTTCATTACATTTATCACGATGGTGTTTGTTTTGCGTCGTAAGATGGGGAAACGTTGGCTGGATTTATTTGAAGAAAAATTAGCCATTTATAAACCTAATGATAAACTCGCGCTTAGCGAATTACACGAAAGCATACGTGAGAAAAATGGGCTAGACTTGCAGGATCTACAAGATTGGTACTGGAAAGAGAAGATGACATATGCGTATCACAAAGAACATAAAACAACCATAAGCTATCAAAAATTCAAGTAGCATTTTAAAATGTCAGGGGAGGGCTATTGTGATTTATTAAGTCGGCAAGGTTATTAGGTAGGGGTGTTCAATATGATAAATTCTTCGAGTGTGGTTATTTCAAGAGTTGTTCTGGTCCTTTGAGATAGCTAATTATCATTACAGACTTTATCGAAAGGTATGAATTATGAACATTACCGACAAAGAACTTAGCTCAAATACAGTGAGTCAGTATGGATGGAACTTAGGAGAGTTCAATCACTCAACGCCTTTTACATCTCATTTTATTTATATTACCGACTATCATAAAGATAATACATGGATGATTTCACTTTCGCAGGAGGATTTTAATACGACCAAAATTTCAACATCGTTAAGTCTAGATGCCTGTGTGTCCATGCTCGGAAAGATACTAAAAAAAATGTCTAACAAAATCGGTATCTCACAAACGGAAGAATCTGAATTCGCATTTCTTTTAACAAACTATATTAAACAAACTTTGACTTTTAGAGAATGGCAACGCAATGCTGAAGGAAATCAACGACTGCACTTTCTTATTAATATCTACGGTGCAAAAGAAGACGGTGGCGAAGTGGTTTTAAGACCATTTATTGTAAATCCTGATGAATTAATGCTTACTCCAGCGGATGTCGTTGAATTTAATTCGCAGGTTATCAAAGTTGATCGGCAGCGTCATCCTGAGTGGTTCCGTTAACAGGTCACAAGGGTTAAGAGCCTGAAAGGCTGCGATAGGGTATACGCAGCCTATTCTGTATAGCCGTCGCGTAATAATTGTTCTAAATGACTATCGACCGTTTCCTGATCACCAGGAATATATCGAGGCCATCCTGTTATATCGTTGGCGAGTTTCACTATGTATGGATGAAACCCAAACTGTTCGGAAGTGATGTCAATATAATATTGCACTTCTTCGAAATTCAACTCACACCAATAATGGCCAAAGCCACCACACTCTATAAATATACCGCCATCATCTGCACCGTTACCCCCACGGACAACAGCATCTAGACCTTTAGTTTTTGCTAAATAACACACAAGATAGCTTGCAAAAAGGCAAGTGCCTGCCGTCTTCTCTATGCCGCACTCCGTTAAAATTGAAAGTAGCTTTTCATGCGCCACTCTTGCAATGTCTGATACCAATTCCGGGGACATGTTAGCTCCAGTGAAATTGTTAGATCGACTTAAACAGATAATAACTCAATATTTTCATGAAGTACTTGTGGGTTCTTAAACCAATAGCCGGAACCACACATCCAAGGTTCACCTGGGAAAACAAAACCTTCTTGAATAAGGTATTTGCGGAATAGGGGAGGCAGTACATTTTCAATTTTCAAAATGTAATTTTGTTCATCTGCAATACATTTCAATTCTGCAAGAAGCGCTCTAAAAATGCCTGTGCCGGGCTCTTTAACTGAGATAGTTGAAACAACCATGACCGGATATCCCAGGACCGAACACATGCCTGCTCTTGCCCGGATGTAGAGCTCCTCGAAATGGTGTAAGCCGTGTACATGAGAAGACCTTATGGGTATCTTACCATCTGATGCCTGCGTTATAAGGTCGGCGAAAACCTTTTTGATTTTCAGCAAATCTGCCTGAAAATTTTGATCGTTCAAAGGAAAATCAGATTGAGAATTTGTCATTACATATCTTATGTTTTAAAAACTTAACTTTGATAAAGCAAAGGAATACGCTGATCGTCATGTGATCCAAATTGAGCAATGAATTTTAATTCGGAACAGCTAAAGACAAAGCAGTAGGGTGCAATAATTCAGGATGTCGATACTATAAGAAGAATAGTGGTATGAATGTAGCAATTACCTCAATATGAGGGGGGCAACTGTTGATGCTGTACATACATACAGTATTTAACATAATCTTTGTTATATGTACTTATAAATCAATGACATAAGGTTTAAAGATCGTATGATCTACGCACTAGGTCATGGCTTGTAATGAGTGAAAAAAGGTTCAAGATTTTAGAGAAATGCTCCCAAGATCAACATGGCGGCATAAGTTTTCCAGCTTGACCAATCAATCGTGGAACCAAGCAACAGATAGAATGCCAGGCCTACCAGCCCCAGCTTTACTACTATCCCAATTAATATGGTAAAGATAGACTCATCGCGTTCGCCTTTAAGTAATTTACAACGCGTAATTAGATCGTCTTTTTTCATGTAGAATCCCTTAGAGTTATTAAAGTCCTGCATTAGAAGTTGTTACCTGCCGAAGTTACCTCGTATGAGTTAACTGTGGCTCCAAACATACAAAATATAAGCTGTGCCAATTGAAAGGATTAGAAAAGCACAGTTACTAATAAAATCTACTAATGCTTGTAGCTTCTTTAGTCTCACTATTGCTGGACCGTGTTCAGTAGAGGTACTACTCAGCCCTTTTGTTCTGGCACTCTCTGCTTTTCTGAAAAAATTGTAATGCAATCCTGACCGCAAGCAAAACCATGCCAAACCAGTCGTTATTACGATATTTATGTAGAAAGCATATTGAATCATTTGTTCAGTTTCGAAGCTTTCCATTGAAAACCCTTTGTTGAAATGTTGAATAAAATTATTTTTAGTAAATGTAAGCAATAAATAGAACGAATATTAATAGTGAAAGATGCAATGCCAACATCTGCTTATGATGCCTTATGAGGATTTCTTCCTTCGCATTCATTAAATCGTACATCTCATCAATATTTTTATTGCTGGTATATTCGAGACGTTCATCACGAAGTAATTTGAACTTTACCAATACGACAAGTGATTTAATAATAAAGCTCGTAAGCATAACAGTTATAGACAAAAATAAAAAATAGGCCAAATTCATATATCACTCCATGGAGATTAATAGAAAAATTTATAATAAGTAATCTCATAGAGCATTACTTGAATCTTCTTCCCATACTAAGGACTCACCGAGAAATTTAGTTAAAGATGATTTGGCATACTGTGGTTCGGAAAAAAAACGTGGGAACCAGCCGTCAAAGCTTTGGGTACCATTGTGACGATTTTCAGGCGAGACTGATAAGCGGTACCCGTCTCCGTAAGGTGAAATGCTAAATGTGTATCCATCATCTGTCTTTGAGATCAGCGTTTTGCTTGTCATATGACTAATAGATACCGTTAACTCCTTTGGTGTTTGTATCACCGAAAGAAGAAACAATGCGCTTATGGCTGCAAAAATCCAGCAATATAATGATGCATCCATAAAACCAGCTACAACACTCGATCCCAAAAAAAACCAAAATAAACTTATTAAGATTACTGAGTTTTCATTCATGTCTGTTCCTTGTTATTACTAATTATATTATGCTTTATAGTTGACCGTCAGACTACCCACGGGTTTTGACGAACAAAGTCACGCACTCCATTTATACATGCTTTTGAGATGACTTCAAAATAAGGATGGTTTGATGGAATCATATTCCCGGTATTATCAAGAAGCATAATAGTCCCTAAAGACCGAACCAGTTGATATTCATTGAGCTTACGCTTTAGCAAAGTTTGCAATCTATAAATTGTCTCACCGGAACTGTTACCTTCGATACCTACAACAGAGACCGTACAGTTCACTTCCTGATTATCAGATTGATAATCGAACCAGTAATTTTCGTTGTAATTTCCTTTTTGCGCATGCTCAATTTTGCCAGGCCATTTTACCCATAAAGAAGAGTTGTTTTTAGATCGTAAGATCTGCTTCAGCGTTTCCAATGGATTTTTTTCATCAACCTCAGACCAGGCCGAAATAAATTCTTTCTGCATTGCCTCAGGGTCTATAACGGCAATGAAATCAAATTCCTCTTTATTGATAGAGTTGGCTCGATCTTTGAGATAAAACAGACCGAGTTTATATCCCTTTTCACTTTTCCAGTTTGCTCCCACAGGCTGATAGTCTGTATTTATAAACGGTTTGAAAGTGTGAGTGTCGGGAGAAAAAATTACTGAGGGTGCCAGCACCCGGCCTCGGTGTCGTATTGGATTTACATATATTTTTTCCCCGTCACATAACATTTCAATAATTGCTTTTGTCACAACTACTGAAATAGAAGGTCTACATGTATTTTGATTTATTTCCCCGAGGTGCGCCAAACTTCCATCCTCACTCTTCAACACCTTTGTAAGGCAAGTCGGGCAATACTGTTGATCTCTATAATAAACAGGCATGGTTAGACGACCGGAATCGTTTAGTACCAACTGAAGTAACGGATGAGGCTCTTTCATCATGGTTATTTCTTCTCTTTCACCTTTCTGGGCTTTTCGTTTGCCTGTCTCCACTGCCATGGTGGGACAGGGTTGGTGTCTGCCCATAACCCTTTTGCCTCCTTTTGTGCTGCGGATTCATATTTGATATAGCCAGGGACAATGGCGTTATCTTCGAACCGATAAACCCACGCATATCCACTGTCCACCATAGAGGCATTGATATCATATCCATCTAACCAGATGGTACCTAACATACGGCCATAGATATCCGTACCATGGTCTATCACGGTAACGATTTTAGTTGCTATAGCTGTGGTTAAGGCCTGTTTTGCTTTTTGGCCAAAAGCCTGTTTAGATTCAGGAGCGTCTATACCATACATCCGTATTTTGATGGTTGTGTTTTGAGCATCCAACGCAGTTATGGTGTCACCGTCAACAATCTTAACCACCTTTGCCTCAAAAGTTGTTGAGTTCCCCCAGGACGCCACTGGGAATACAACAATCATGATGGGCAAAAGTAACTTTGTTAAAAAAAACATCATTTCACCTTGATTTGTTGAGTACAGACATGTATCCACAAGCCTATTTACAGGCAGTATTTTAACAAGTCATTATTTCATGGGCGGGCTTAAAACCAATCTTTTTGCAACTTAAAGGCAGAATAATCACAATAAATTTAGAACCTGAACCAAAAAATAATCCAAATTAAGCGTGTTAATCTATCTCAAAGATATTATTCCTGAGAGAGTTTGGATGAAACGTTACACTCATGATCTTGAGACAGACCTGAATGATGTGGATAAAACACCATCTCTGATCCACAAAACTTTGTTAACAGCTTCGACCATTTATGACCTGAAATATCTGGCTCAGGTATTAAATGATGAAAATGGCAGTAATTGGTCCCGTGCATCCCTTAAACGTCAGGTTACATGCATACCTGAGCATTGTGAGCTGAGTATCGCAGATGGACGCTATCTACAGACTTTAATACCTTCACGACCTGCTGATTATGAGGACAGGCACTTTAGCTTTATCGATCTGTTTGCAGGGATAGGTGGACTGCGAAGCGGATTTGATGCCATCGGTGGTAAATGTCTTTTCACGAGCGAATGGAATACTTATTCCAGCCGTACTTACCGGGCGAACTGGTATTGCGATGAGAACGAGCACCGCTTCAATTCAGACATCCGTGACATCACTCTTAGCAACCGGCCCGAGGTTACTGATGACGAGGCATACAAATTTATCGATGCCTCTATCCCGGATCATGATGTTCTTCTTGCGGGATTTCCATGCCAGCCATTCAGCATCGCCGGTGTCAGTAAAAAGAACTCTATGGGTCGCAAACACGGTTTCGAGTGCGACACTCAGGGTACGCTCTTCTTTGATGTGGCCAGGATCATCCGGGCAAAACAACCTGCAATTTTTGTTCTGGAAAACGTAAAAAATCTGAAGAGTCACGATAAGGGTAATACCTTTAACATCATCATGAAAACGCTCGATGAGCTTGGCTACGACGTCGCAAACAGCGAAAGCACGGGCGCGGATGATCCTAAAGTCATCGATGGCCGTCATTTCCGACCCCAGCACCGTGAACGTATCGTCCTTATTGGTTTTCGCCGCGACCTACGTCTGAAAGACGGTTTTACTCTGAGAGACATTAAAGACTTTTATCCGGACAAGCGCCCTTCTCTCTCAGATTTACTGGATCCGAGCGTAGATAGTAAATACATCCTCTCCCCTAAACTCTGGGAGTACTTATACAACTATGCAAAGAAACATGCGGCAAAAGGCAATGGTTTTGGTTTTGGACTAGTAGATCCTTCCAATGTTAATAGTGTCACCAGAACCCTCTCAAGCCGCTATATGAAAGACGGATCTGAAATTCTTATTGATCGGGGCTGGTCTCATGAACTGGGAGAAACTGATTTCCATAACACATACAACATGGACCGTCGGCCACGCATGCTAACGCCACGTGAATGCAGCAGGCTAATGGGCTTCGATAAACCCGGGGAAAGTGTTTTCCGTATCCCTGTGTCCAATACACAGGCTTACAGACAGTTTGGGAACTCCGTGGTCGTTGATGTCTTTGCGGCCGTCGCCAAACTGCTGAAGTCACGAATTGAATTTGCAGCCTCCCAGCGCTTGCGGCAGTTTTACGACGAAGTCAGCTGACCTGAGCTCCTTCATCAATTTAAATGCTTAAGATTGTTGTAATAATGTCAGAGGTCAAACATGACGTATTTCGAATCAGCTGAAGGTGAGACGGTATCTAAAGAACGAGCATTACAAGAACTGTCCAGGCATTGCGTTCCCGAAACAGATTTCGAAGAATTCTTTAGCGACATGGGCGTAAAGGAACAGTATGACGCTCAGGAAGTGTTGCTCTGGTTGGGATATTAAACTTCCTGTTTAGGAGACTACTATGAGCCAAAAATTCGCAGTGATGATTGCTTACGACGACGATCCAAACGTCAAAAGGTATTCACCTGACTTTCAAACGCAGGATGAGTTTGCTAAAGGGTGGCAGTCGGCTCTTAAAAAGGCACACCACACCTCAGGTCAAAAATCAGTCATCACCTGCGGATGTCGTGGAAAAGGAGAAAAGCGACTTTATGTTCGTGCTTTACCGAACGGTGATGCCTTTATTCTCGTCAAAGCCGCTAACACGGGCATTGAGCATGATCCTTCCTGTGTATTCTTCTCCCTTGATGCCCGGCATACCGGCCTGAAAGGATATGCGAGTGGTGTGGTCCGGATTACAACCGAAGGTGATATGGCTGTAAGGCTCGGTATCGGTATGACAGAGAAAGATCCTCCTGAAAAATCAGAAGTGCCTCCCCTGCCCCATGTTCAGCGACCAGAAGGAGGTCAGGCCTCAATGACCCTCCTGGGCTTGCTTAGTCTTTTGTGGACAGAGTCTGGTCTGAATGTCTGGTACCCGAAAATGGCAGGGAAACGTAACGATTCACTGGTACGGTATCGTCTGCTTGAAACCGCTAAACAAATTCGTACCGGCAGAGCCTGCATAGGTGACCATTTATTCATTGGTGTACCTGACCCGAAACAACCTGTCGCTCAGTCGCAAATTCAGCGTCTTTCATCACAGGCGATGAGTGATAAACGTCTCATGCTCCTGTCAGTTTTACCTCGCTACGATGCTGAAAAGCATGAGAAGCCACTTAAATTTTTACCCCTGCGGAATTTTGGGGGGCTACCGCTGATTTTTTTCAATTCAGAAGTCCATTGGGATAGCGTAAAGAAACGATTTTCATCGGAGTACGCAGCATGGAAATCCGGGGCGAAAATAGTTGTCTTTGCGTTGACGTCACCAGCTGCGGTAACCGGCAGAGGCCCTTCTGTAAGAGCTCATCAAATTGTGCTGATGCACGTTAGCGAGAACTGGATACCTCTGGACTCCTCCTATGAGGCGGTTGTTGCAGAAAAGCTGGATGCAGAGCACCGGCAGTACGTTAAGCCCATGCGTTATGATGCGAGTATTAGTGAGGTGTTCCCTGACTTCTACCTGCTCGACACAAAAAGCGATAAGCCGTTCCCGATGGAAGTATTTGGTATGGCCACTCCTGCTTATCTGGCCCGAAAGCAACTCAAAAAAGATTATTACAACCGTGAATATGGGCCTTATGGATGGTGGCACTGGGATGCGACCACAGCATCTGAAACTATGGTGCTGCCTCATTTTCCAGAATCACGCAAACCTCTTTCAACTGACACACCTGCTTAAAATGGAGAAAAAATGTCCTACATGCTTTCGCTAAGCGAACAGACAAAACTGAACGCTTTCCTGTCAGGGATCCTAGATGATTACAAGACTGGGGTTATCACTCAGATACAAGCTGTTGGTAGAATCGGTAACGTGTTTTCTGCTCTGGAAAGTGGAGACTCAAAAAAGGTAGTGCATTTGTTGACTGAAGGACGAAAACTCCTGCGGACGGGCTGAATGTCCGCAGAAGTTCTTATGTGCCAGGGGATGCAGAGAAGTGTATCAACCTGGCTTCATTTATCATGATGTTTTTCTGCTACGCGGCTGTTTTGACTTTCCAGTACCTCCCCCTGCCATTGCACCAGTTAATGTATCAATGGTGCCTTTTAGGGATTCTGAGATTGTTTTCTCCGCCTCCAGGGTAGCTTCCAGCTTCATTACTTTGGCCTGGAGCGTTTTGAGTTCATTGCTTTGTTCAGCCACTTCCGCTTCATAGCCCTGGCTGACCAAAGTTACTTTATTCAGGTCGGCGCTCAGCGACTCGTTTAGTTTATGGAGTTCAGTAAGCTCGGCATTCACCGCCACCAGGTCACCCTCTTTCCCGGACAGTGCACTTTTCAGCTCAGTACAAAGGTTCTGTGCAGCAATCAATTCCTGTTCAAACCTGTCCCTCTCTGCCTTTGTATCTGACACAGTCTGACTTAACTGGTCGCATTGTCTGGAAAGACCGGCGTTATCAGAACGCTGCGTGTTGATCTCTTCGTTCAGCTTTTTTTGATATTCAAGGTGACCAGCGATCTCTGTTTTACGTTCAGCCAGTTGCTGGGAGAGTGAGTCATTTGACTGCTGTGCGAGGCTCAATTCATGCCGTGTGCTATCTAACTGGTGATGGCAGGTTTCGAGTTCTGCTTCGGCAACATTCAGCCTTGTTTCTAACTCCTTGACGGTACTGTCCCGGATCTCTAATCGACCCTGTAGTGCCTGATTCTCAAGTTTCAGCTCATCCATATCGGTAGCGCTTTGCTCAAGCCGCTGTAACAGCTGCGTTACCTCCTCCTCCAGCTGCATGCTACGTGCTTCAGCTTTTTTAACACTATCATTCTGTATTGCGGTATAGCTTCTACGGTAGTGCCAGGTGATGTACGAGATAATATCGCCGAGTGCAACCTTTACCTCATCGGGTATATCCAGGTAACGGGCCTCTTCAGGAACCTCTTTAACATACTTCTGGTACTCCGCGAACATCTCCTGTGACCTTGCAAACGAGCCGCCAACAGCGTTTCTGAGCCAGTGAACTTTGAAGCTCAGATCGATATTTTCCGGGTTAATTTCTTTCTCTTTGCACAGACGTTCGATTGCATTGAAGTAATCGATCATCGCGATAGATGAGTACCTTGAACGACCCATTTCCTTTGATTTTTCAGTGGATTCGCTGCGGATGTCATTCTGCACCTCTGGCGGGGTAGCATCGTTCAGGCTTTTTTCTTTATCATTTTCAATCATCATTTTTTTCCTGCGGCCGGAAGCTGGTTTGCAAAATATATGCTGATAAGATCGTTCAGAGCATTCAGAAGCGAGATACTGTCGATGCAAATATGAACGTTTCCATTCTCAAACAGGCGACACCGCCAGCCATTCTCATCACTGACCTCGCCTGTGAATTCTGTATTTCTCATGGCCGTCAGCCTGTCGACCATACTCAGCCCACCGCCGGTTGCAGGTGTTGGAGTATCAGAACAGATGCATACAATATTCTCAAAGTCGCGTAAACAAAAGTGATTGTCCTGCGAGAAACCGTTGTACCTCAGCACGTTCACACCAGGAAAAATCCCCCGAAGAACAAGCTTTTTTGGCATTGTATATTGCCTGGCATTGCTTTTGAAACTTCGGTCAAGCTTGTTGAGAACATCAACGAAACCTTCTGCAAGGGTGTCTCGTCTGTTAGCCAGTGCATGCTGTAATGTTCCCTTAACAATCTCCAGGGAAGCGACGGGCGGATCCGTACGAAGGGATTCGTTAAAGGCTTCTTTTTGCTTATGGTTCCAGTACCGGTCCATACCTGTTTCTTCAAAGAGCCTTTTCCACGTTTTACGGTCAATTTCCTTACGCCCCTCCTCGATGGTGCGATCCAGTGACGACGGAAGACCAAATGCGTTGGGCTGCATAATTCTGCTGGTGAAGAGAGAGAGACCGCACAGTTCCGACGCTTCCGAGATTAACCGCATCCCTTCTTCGAATTTCTGCATGGCCATATCCCGGGCGCTGATGAGCTGCCCTGTCCGGCTCGCCGGTACTGGCTCAGAACCCTGGTTTTGAGTCATTTTACACTCCATTTTGGTATGTCAGAACATTTTGATTTGAGCAAAGGTAGGACACTATAAAACCTATAGAATTTACGTAGAAACGCGTTTAGTAAAGGCTTTACTAATTACTAATGACTAACATATTAGCACTTTCAGATATGCCAGCAATAACCCCAGCCAGTGAAATAATGTGATGAGCCCATTAATTGGGGGTAATCATTCTATCTGGTTGATATTTAACGCTTTTAATTGTCATCCTTATGTAAGCCTATGGGATTTACTCCTAATTAAATCCCATTGTATGAAAAATAGGCATTTAAAAGCTTTCATGACGTGACGTTGTCACGTATATCAATGGAATTTAGTCACTAGTAAAGAGTTAACTAGTGACTATCTGCCTAATCGGTGTGCTTGAACGGTGCACTCCAGGGCGGATATAAAAATTGATGAGAGATATACAGAAAATGATGGACCGGCTTAATAAGCCAGCCTTTCTTGGGAGGATTGATGCTGCTGAACACGCTATAAAGCGAAAATGCCCCTTTTTAACCTATAGGTAGGGCACTATGAGTAAGATACAATCAAATCGCCAGTCAGATGGCTAATTTCATGATGACCAAAGCGGGCTATTTCAAGCGTTATCGCTGAGACGAGGCTTCAATGACAAGTACACTTGACCCATCACACAAGCAAATTGAAATGTGGCGCAGAGCTACCGGTTCCGAAGGTGGACTCGACGAATACCGCAACTGGGTTCTGGAAAATAGTATGAGATTTACAGCATACGGTATCCATACCGTTATCGTCGAAGGTGAGGCGAAGCATATAACAGCGCTTGATGATGTTACCCTCTGTAACGAGTGGGCGAAGCTTAAAAGAGAAAACAATAGGCTTTACGCAGCAAATGAAAAAATTTGCTCTGGCTGGCGTGGTTTTGTGTTGCGTTTGTTAGGAATAACACTGTCATGCAGAAAACCGGTCATCTTACTGGGGCAGACGCGAAGAATCAAAATGATGCCGTGAAAGGGGCTGATTTGTAATTTTCAGCCGAGCCCACCGTTCTTAGAAAGCTGTTCTATGGGTATGTAAGGAAGATAATGTTCTCTGAACGCTCAGTACACTTAATCACTTCCTGTACAAAGGGCAAGAATCATCAGGGCCACGTCTGGCCGACATTGGACATAGATCCAAAACAAACCCCGGACGACGCAGCATATGCCTGGAGTAACATTGTAGACGACGCCAGAAGTAATCAGGCGGTACCGGCATTGTCCTTGTATTCGGGGTCAGTTTGGATATCGAAAATTATTGTACGTTAAGGCTGTTTTTTGACCTTTCGACTTTAGCTGGTCTTAGCCGACGAAACTTACCAGAAGCCGGTATCCGGTTGCTTTTCCAGATATAATCACCTGTCAGATTGATGTGTTCCCAGCCCAACGGCGACAAATGCGACAGCAGTTGCTCGTTGATCTTCACCCCTTTACGCTTCAGGGCATCGACCGCTCTTTCCATATAGACGGTATTCCACAGGGATATGGCAGCCGTCAGCAGCGTCAGTCCACTGGCGCGATAGCTCTGATTTTCCGGTTTTCTGTCCCTGATTTCTCCCAGTCGGTGCATAAATACCGCACGCGCCAGCGCGTTACGGGCTTCGCCTTTATTCAGCCCCGCCTGTACCCGCCGACGCAGAGCCGGGTCGCGGAACCAGTCGAGCATAAACAGGGTTCGCTCAATGCGGCCAATTTCTCTCAGTGCTTTGGCAAGTCCGTTTTGCTTGGGATAGCTGGCAAGCTTTTTCAGCATCAGGGATGCCGTCACGGTTCCCTGCTTTATCGAGGTTGCCAGACGCAGCACTTCACGCCAGTGGATTTCGATCTCTTTCAGATTCAGGCTGGTCGTTGATATCAGTGACTGAAGCGCCGGGTATTTCTCTGCTTTCCCTTTGATAAACAGTTTTTTGTCGTGGAGATCCCTGATTCGCGGACAGAACGCAAATCCCAACAGATGCATCAGGGCAAAGACATGATCGGTGAAACCAGCGGTATCGGTGTAATGTTCCCTGATTTCCAGGTCGCTTTCGTGGTACAGCAAGCCATCGAGAACATGGGTTGAATCCCTGACCCGACTGATTATGCAGGTGTAAAACGGGCTGTATTGATCCGAAATATGGGTATAAAACTGACGTCCAGGCTCTTGCCCATATTTCGGGTTAACCTGCCCTGCGTAGCGGCCTGAGCTGCCGGTTCTGAAATTTTGTCCATCTGATGATGACGTTGTTCCGTCTCCCCAAAATGCCGCCAACGGTCTTTTCCCCTGCGCATTTACCAGCTCTGCAAGAGCGGCTGAATAGGTTTCGTCACGGATGTACCATGCCTGAATATCTTCGAGTGATGATTTGGTGCTCCCGGGGCAGGCTTCTGCCATTTTGGTCAGGCCAAGATTGATGCCATCCGCAAGAATGGTGGTGAGGAGCAAGCGGGTATCGGGACGGGTAATGTCATTTTTTATATGCGAAAAATGTCGGGTAAACGTCGTCCAGCTGTTTACCTCATCGAGAATTTCCGTGATTTTAGGTCGCGGTAGCATGCTGTAAACCAGCTCTGCCAGCGGTGAAACCTGCGCCGGAACGCAGTTATCCAGCGGAGAGACTTTTACGCCCCTGTCGGATATTTCCACATCGGGCAGTTCACCAAGGGCAGCCATGGCATTGACCTCTTCAAGTCTGGACTGAAGCAGGGTCATACGGCTGGTAATGTACTCATGATAATCAGCAGATACGGGCAGTGGCAGTGCCGGTGTGAGTTTGTCAAAGTCCTTCTCGGGTATGAGGTAATCATCAAAATTTTTGTAGCGGCGCGAGCCTTTAACCCAGATATCCCCGGAGCGCAACGCCCCCTTAAGCTCGCTGAGTGCACAAAACTCATAGTACTGCCGGTCAATACCCACAGGTGTAATCACCACCTTGCGCCAGCTTTCAGGGACAAACTCAAGCGGCGCTGCCGCCGGAACTTTACGTGACTGCTTCCGGTACATATCCTTGATCACAACCAGTGCATCAGCCAGAGGTTGCGCTGCCGGGGTTGCGACTAACTGTAAAGCGGACAACATGCGTGGGGCATATTTCCGTAATGTGCTGTATTTCTCGGTAATAATATGCAGCGGGTCAAAATTATTTTTTCTGGCGAGATGGCGTGTTTCATCCAGACTGGCGACAAATTCAGCCCATGGGAGTATGTTTTCTATTGCGAGCCAGGGATCGCCACCGGAATCACGGGCATCAGACAGCGCCTGACCGACATCGATGTACTGCCTCAGTTTTGACTGGATCAGCTTTCCGGTCTGCTGAAGGCGCTCAGCCTGTGTTCGTTTGGCTTTGCTGAAAAGACTATTCAGCATTCGCTCATGCAGCTCAATCACTTCGTCTGTCAGTGTGGCTCTGGCTTCTTCCAGCACGCACACCAGGATCGCATGACGCCGGGCAGCTGAAAATCGGGTCAAATCCCGGCTACTCATCTTTCGGCCTTCCCGCGCCAGTTTCAGCAACCGGTTCTGGTGAATGGTACGATCTATACCTTCAGGTAATGCCAGCGATTCAATGCTGCTGAGCCGATCAAGATGTTGCAGCACGTTCTTACCATTGATTTTACCCGGCGGTTGCAGAAGCCATGTCAGCCTGGAAGGCTGATTATCTGATGACTCAAGTAAATGATCCAGGGCATCCCTGTGAGCCGGAGTTAACGGGGCATTCAGGGTCTGAAATACGATTTTATCGCCGCCTGCCATGACTTCAGCACAGGTACGCTCCACGACATCAATCGCGGGGATTATCACGTTGTTCTGCCGGAGATAGACAAGTAACTCTTCGGCTAGGAGAATGCCTTTATCGGTGCGCGTCGCCATCGATAACAGGTGCGTAATACAGTCCTGCTGTATTTTGCCGGTGAACGCCTTTACGCCAAGATAGCGGTACAGTTCGGTTAAATGCTCACGCAGGGTCGTATCCCGGCCGGAAAGGTAAGCAGGCCAGAGATCCCCGGTAAGCTTTAGCCTGCTGGCGATATGCTTCAGCAGCGCATCAGAGGGAGAGATTTTTTTATCCGGGGCAAAGCCGACATTTTTCAGATAGCAAAGAAGGACGGCAAAACCAAAACGGCTGGCGGGTTTACGGTGAGCACTGATAAGCGCCAGATCATGCTCACTGAAATAGGCCATTCGGGTCAGCGTTAACTCATCGTCCGGTAATGCCAGTAATGATTCTCTTTCCGACAGAGAAAGAATCTGCCTCCTTGCCATATAGTTTTCCTCATAAATTATTCGATGCGTTATTTTTAACAAAAATGGTTATCGCATAAGGGTATACCCTGACACCATAATCTAAACGTGACGGCACACAATGAACGACATAGCCTATATGCGATAGATTAAATGCAATAACCTAAATGCGGTAATGCGGTGAAAAAATGTTCATCAGCACTTATTTAAGGGCATAGACGGAAGATCAGTTCACCGATCGGGCAAAAGAGATGCTGGAGCAGTTTGTTTAGGAGCGGGGGCATAAAATAGCCAGTTACTACCGGGAGAATATCAGCGGTACAAAACTTGACCGACCGGAACTGGGTCGCTTACTGATGGACAGTCACCGCAATGATATTTTGCTGGTCGAGCAAATTGACCGCCAGCGCCAAAAGCAGGGAGTTGAACTCGCACATACGCTGGGTAAATATCAGGGAAAACAGGTCGCTCAGGAACGGCATCAAAAGGTACTTGGCACTGTTGCAAAGTTAGCGATGAGGCAGCCTTTTGTCTTATTCAAAGGCCTTACATTTCAAAAACTCTGCTTACCAGGCGCATTTCGCCCAGGGGATCACCATAATAAAATGCTGAG
>NZ_JAENDM010000066.1:0-17996 GCF_019375075.1 Escherichia sp. XD33 | reverse complement strand
GAGGTCGTGGTATGGATGACGGATGGCTGGCCGCTGTATGAATCCCGCCTGAAGGGAAAGCTGCACGTAATCAGCAAGCGTTACACTCAGCGAATTGAGCGGCATAACCTGAATCTGAGACAACATCTGGCAAGGCTGGGACGGAAGTCACTGTCGTTCTCAAAATCGGTGGAGCTGCATGACAAAGTCATCGGGCATTATCTGAACATAAAACACTATCAATAAGTTGGAGTCATTACCGAAATAATCACATTGATTAGATGAATATTTATCGCGCAGTGACATCATTTTTTAATAATAGTTCAAAAAAAGGGCTCACGATGAAAAAATTAACAGTGGCAATTTCTGCTGTAGCTGCATCAGTACTGATGGCGATGTCTGCTCAGGCAGCTGAAATTTATAATAAAGACAGTAACAAGCTGGATCTGTACGGGAAAGTTAATGCTAAGCACTACTTCTCCTCTAATGATGCAGATGATGGTGATACTACTTATGCCCGTCTTGGCTTCAAAGGTGAAACCCAAATCAACGATCAACTGACTGGTTTCGGTCAGTGGGAATATGAATTCAAAGGCAACCGCGCTGAATCTCAAGGTTCCTCCAAAGATAAAACCCGTCTTGCCTTCGCTGGCCTGAAATTCGGTGACTACGGCTCCATCGATTACGGCCGTAACTACGGTGTAGCATACGACATCGGTGCGTGGACTGACGTCCTGCCAGAATTCGGTGGTGACACTTGGACTCAAACCGACGTGTTCATGACTCAACGTGCAACTGGTGTTGCAACCTATCGTAACAACGACTTCTTTGGTCTGGTTGATGGTCTGAACTTTGCTGCTCAGTACCAAGGCAAAAACGATCGTAGCGATTTCGATAACTACACCGAAGGTAACGGTGATGGCTTCGGTTTCTCTGCTACCTATGAATACGAAGGATTCGGTATCGGTGCAACTTATGCGAAATCTGATCGTACCGACACTCAAGTTAATGCAGGGAAAGTTCTTCCTGAAGTATTTGCTTCCGGTAAAAATGCAGAAGTTTGGGCCGCAGGTCTGAAATATGACGCTAACAACATTTACCTGGCCACTACCTATTCTGAAACCCAGAATATGACTGTATTTGCTGATCACTTCGTTGCTAATAAAGCCCAAAACTTCGAAGCTGTTGCACAATATCAGTTCGATTTCGGTCTGCGTCCGTCCGTTGCTTACCTGCAATCTAAAGGTAAGGATCTTGGAGTATGGGGCGATCAGGACTTAGTCAAATATGTTGATGTAGGTGCAACCTATTACTTCAACAAAAATATGTCTACTTTCGTTGATTACAAAATCAACCTGCTTGACAAAAATGACTTCACTAAAGCACTCGGTGTAAGCACTGATGACATCGTTGCTGTAGGTCTGGTTTACCAGTTCTAATCTGATTACGAAAAAGATATGTTGCGGGAGGCGTTGCCTCCCCAACATATAAGTGGCTCCCTCAAGCCACTTCCTTTAGAAGCACAACCTTGCTTCTAACTATATAAACCTTCTGTTATATATTACCCTTTATTTTTGGGGGCGTCTCAACGCCCCATTTTTAATAATTTTTAGTAAACAACTGGCATATTAATTAGAGTTATTAACAACGATATCCATCTCTAACCGGATATCTAATGCCATTAACATCCCTTCAATTATACCCTCAGCCTTCTGTAACCTTTTCCCGATATAACCATCAGAGCAGCAATGCTTACCTGCCAGTGACATGAATGTCATACCGACTACATAATAATCTACTAATAAATCGTGCAAATCGCTGTTGTTCTTTTTCAGACGGGCCATGCACCCGCAAATGATCATCGCGTCATCGTCACAACATTGCGGGCGAGATTTTACTTTTGAAGTAATTAATCCCTTAAAACCGGCGGCAATGGACGACCAGGTCACATCTTCATGATTATTAGCCGCCCACGCTCCCCAACGCTCAAGAACCATCTGAATATCACGCATCAACTTACTCCACAAAAATCAGACCAGAACGCCAATTACAAGCAAAAATCAACAAAACAGTATTAGTTGATTGTTATCTCTGACTTCATACTCCTGCTCCTGTCAGGGTTTTGGCGTAATTCTTCAGTATTCGGTATCGAGATGGCACATAGCCTCGCTCAAATTGGAGTCAGGTTTGTGCCAATACCAGTAGAAACAGACGAAGAATTTCATACGTTAGCCGCATCCCTTTCACAAAAGCTGGAAATGATGGTGGCGAAAGCAGAAGCAGATGAGAGAGACCAGGTATGACAACCACTGAATGCATTTTTCTGGCAGCGGGCTTCATATTCTGTGTGCTTATGCTTGCCGACATGGGACTTGTTCAATGACACCTCAGCAGGAAAACGCCCTTCGCAGCATTGCCCGTCAGGCTAATTCTGAAATCAAAAAAGCCAGACAGCAGTTTCCGGATAAAAACGTCGATGACATTTGCCGTAGCGTACTTAAGAAGCACCGCGAAACGGTAACGCTGATGGGATTCACACCGACTCATTTAAGCCTGGCGATCGGCATGTTAAACGGCGTCTTTAAGGAACGGTGAACATGAAAAGCAAAATCATCAGGGAGCTACAGGCTCCTTTTTTATTGTTCGCATTCATCCTCAAGCGTATTAACCAACAATTCAGGGATTAATGGAAGATGGCAGACATCATTGATTCAGCATCAGAAATCGAAGAATTACAGCGCAATACAGCAATAAAAATGCGTCGTCAGAACTACCAGACTGTATCCGCAACTCATTGTTGTGAGTGTGGCGATCCGATAGATGAGCGAAGACGCCTGGCTGTTCAGGGTTGTCGGACTTGTGCAAGTTGCCAGGAGGAGATCGAACTTAAGAACAAACAATGGGGACTGTGATGGCCTCAAAGCAGCAAATTTCAACATCGTCCAACTGGGGTGTAAAAATGTTCAGAATCATTTTTCCTAACACCTGGTACGTCGACCACCACGGCACTCCCTGCAAAATCCTGCGTTCTACCCACAACAAAGTTCACTACATCCGAAAAGGCAGAACATGTATCGCCAGCATGTTCCGCTTTAATCATGACTTTGAACCTGTGAATAAAGCTGATGCAGATCGGATAGCAGAAGAGATCGAAACGGCAGAACACATTAAGAAGTTACGTGACATGCGTTCAAAAAGCAGAGGTAACCATGGAATCATACAGCCTCACACTCGATGAGGCCTGTCAGTTTCTTAAGATATCCAGACCAACCGCCACCAACTGGATACGAACAGGCCGCCTACAGGCAACACGTAAAGATCCAACCAAGCCAAAATCTCCTTACCTCACAACACGGCAAGCCTGCATTGCGGCGCTTCAGTCTCCGCTGCATACTGTCCAGGTGAGCGCGGGTGATGGCATAACAGAGGAAAGAAAATGTCACTCTTCCGCAGAAGTGAAATATGGTACGCCAGTTTCACATTGCCGAACGGTAAAAGATTTAAACAGTCTCTTGGAACAAAGGACAAAAGGCAGGCGACAGAGCTCCATGACAAGCTAAAGGCTGAAGCATGGCGGGTCAGCAAACTTGGTGAAATACCTGATATGACGTTTGAGGAAGCGTGTGTCAGGTGGCTCGAAGAGAAAGCACATAAGAAATCACTGGACGATGACAAAAGCCGGATCGGATTCTGGCTTCAACATTTCGCAGGAATGCAACTAAGAGACATTACTGAATCAAAAATTTATTCAGCAATGCAGAAAATGACGAACCGGCGTCATGAGGAAAACTGGAAACTCAGGGCAGAAGCATGCAGAAAAAAAGGGAAACCAGTTCCAGAATACACGCCAAAACCAGCGTCCGTTGCAACGAAGGCAACGCATCTTTCATTTATAAAGGCCCTGCTAAGAGCCGCAGAGCGTGAATGGAAAATGCTGGATAAGGCACCAATTATTAAAGTGCCTCAACCAAAGAATAAACGGATCCGCTGGCTGGAGCCTCATGAAGCACAAAGGCTGATTGATGAATGTCCGGAGCCATTAAAGTCTGTTGTTGAATTTGCACTTGCAACAGGCTTAAGACGCTCGAACATCATCAACCTTGAATGGCAACAAATAGATATGCAGCGCCGGGTGGCATGGATAAACCCGGAAGAGAGTAAATCAAACCGCGCAATCGGCGTTGCGCTGAATGATACTGCATGTCGCGTTTTGAAAAAACAAATCGGGAATCATCACCGTTGGGTATTTGTGTACAAGGAAAGCTGTACCAAACCAGACGGAACGAAAGCGCCAACAGTAAGGAAGATGCGGTATGACGCAAACACAGCCTGGAAAGCGGCGCTGAGACGGGCTGGTATTGATGATTTCAGATTTCACGACTTGAGACACACCTGGGCAAGTTGGCTGGTTCAAGCCGGAGTCCCGTTGTCAGTGTTACAGGAAATGGGAGGCTGGGAGTCTATCGAAATGGTTCGTCGATATGCTCACCTTGCACCTAATCACCTTACCGAACACGCACGGCAAATAGACTCGATCCTGAACCCATCGGTCCCAAATTTGTCCCAGTCAAAAAATAAGGAAGGTACTAATGATGTGTAACTTATTGATTTAAATGGTGCCGATAATAGGAGTCGAACCTACGACCTTCGCATTACGAATGCGTAAATTGATCTTGTAAAATCAATACCTATCGAATTTAAATGGATTTTTTGCCACAATATTGCCACAGTTCGTTAGGAATCAGACAGAAATGGCGACTATACGCAAACGTGGTAACTACCAATGGGAAGCTCAAATCCGTAAACGAGGTTTTCCCTCTCAAACCAAAACCTTTAACACCAAAGTAGAAGCAGAAGCTTGGGCCAAAATGATCGAGTCAGAAATGGCGAGAGGAGTTTGGCTTAGCCGCAGCGAAGCGGAATCTACGACATTGTATGAAGCCCTAACGCGATATGAAAAAGAGATTGTTCCCGACAAAAAAGGGGCAGTGCAAGACCGATCATTGGTGCGGATACTAAAAGGCACTCAGCTGGCGAAAAACTATATGGCCAGCATCAGGAGTGCCGATGTCGCCAAGCTGAGAGATGAATGGTTGAAAATCTATGCCCCTGCAACCGTTTTAAGGCGTTTGGCCTTACTTTCTCATGTATTCAACGTTTCGCGGAAAGAATGGGGCATGGAGAGCCTGCTGAACCCCGTAGAGGCCATTCGCAAACCTCAACCCAAGAACTCCAGGACCAGACGCCTGGAAGCGCTGCCTGTAGTTTCTGAGAAAACCGGTGTTACGTCAGGAAAGGAAATAGCCAACGAGATCGAACATATCATCGCCGCAACACATTCATTAGTATTGCCAGCAATCATTCTTCTGGCGTTAGAGACAGCCATGCGCCGTAGCGAAATCGCAGAGCTTCGATGGCGCTTTATCGATCTTGATCGGCGAGTTGCACATCTGCCGGATACTAAGAATGGTAATGCCCGCGATGTCCCTTTATCAACGAAAGCCATCACGATACTGTCCAGTCTCAAGGAACATTCTAAGCCAGCTGCTGATAAGGTTTTTGATATGCGTGCAGACGCGATTACCCGAGCTTTTGACCGAGCTGTAAAACGAGCCAGAGAACGATACGAGAAAACAAACTCATTATGTGATGAATCATTCCTTAAAGATTTAAGATTTCATGACCTTCGACATGAAGCAACTTCTCGACTTGCTGAAATTTTCCCTATGCATGAACTGACCAAAATTACAGGACATAAAGATCCAAGAATGCTAATGCGGTATTATCATCCAAAAGCTGAAGATTTGGCGTTAAAGTTGAAATAAGGACGTTGTATGGAATATAAAAATAAGTTGGTTGACGCATCATCCAAATTAAAAAACCCTCAACTATTGGCTATAATATACTTAATACCTTTTGGATACTTGATTGTAGAAAACCCATTATGGCTAGAAAATATATACATTGCCGCTCCAATTTTTCTATCATCTATAGCTTTATTAACCAGTGTATACATAGGATATCGTGATTTATTAAATAAAGTATTTAATAATACAGTGGTTAAGTGGGGCGTAACTGGCTTTACATATTCAGTATGCTTATGGATCGCAAAGTTTAAGCTTGACATAGCTTATGGTATAGCCCCAGAAAATCTTAATTACTCAACATTAGCTTATGCTTTCATGCTCTCATTTCCAATAGGAGCAATGATTTGTGCAACTACAGTCTATATATACATATTTTTGCGAGATGTATCCCCAGCAAAAATAGTAATATCCTCTATGATTTCAGTATATATTGGAAACTTGGCTCAACATCATATACAGGTGAACAATCTTCCTGAAAAAATAATATTAATAGGACTCATAATTATGGTCCCCTATAACATGGTCAATCTAGCCAGTTCATTAGTTATTAAAAGGAAATTTAATTTTAATCGTTTAGTATCAGGCTTATCCCTTTTTGCTGTGTCAGTTGCTCTTTTTATTATTAGCATGACAGCAATGAAATATATTGAAAGATTTCAAGAAAAGTTTATTTTTCTTGATGCAAGAACATCTACGACATGTGGTAGCCCAGAAAGCAAATCTCTTTATATTGAAAAAAATGAAAATCAGTGTTATAAAATATCAGGAAATAAATTCTCGGAGTTAAGACTAACTCTTGTAGATAAAAACATCCCGAATATAAATAATAAGGGCACTTCAACTTATGAACAAAAATAACCCTGCTAATTCATTTTCTATAGAAGCAAGGAAAGAAGCTTTTCGGAGAGCTGAAGCCAGTCTTTTTTTATCAAGTAAAGATCCCAAAGGCTCCTCATTTTTTAATGAAATAAAAAATAAGGTAATCAATGGAGAGCTAACCTATGAAGAGGCAAAGAGAGAAGTGTTAAATCATCACATTGAACAATCTAAAAATAAAATTAAAAAAGGCTAACATCCAGTTAGCTGTATTAGCTCAGGCTCGAACTGACAGTTTGCGTAGGCAAAATGCAACCAAATCTGACAGTCTGCTTTGAGCGAGAAGCGGGCCTTTCGACAACCATATTTAGATGAATAGTGGGCTAGGAATACTTTAGCAATTACATTGCTAATATCAATATAAGTAGTAGATTCAAAAAAAATAAGCCACCTAAAAAGCATGGCTTAATTGCAAATAAATTACATTTTATCAATTTCAGAAATGATCCTATCAATTTCATCAATGCTTGCTTGAATTGTTAGATTATTTTTTATTATCTCAAGTAATTCTATTGCTCTTCTTTTGGGCCTTGATGACACCAGTTCTGAATTTGCTCTTTCATTCTCCACGAACAACCGTGAGAGAGCCATCAATTGATTACTATTTAACACATCTAAAAATGGTTGAAGTACTAAATGTGCATCAGATCTTCCCCAGTAATTCCCCACCCAAACAGTAAGTATTTCTTGATATACATCTTCAAAAGCAATAGATGGAACATGAGGTCCAAATTGTATAAGTGCCTTGGCTGCTCTTTCTTCATCATTCCAGCCGTAAGATGTATCCTTAGCTTTAGCTAGCTGTTTAACCGCATGTCTGTATAAACTTGCCCTAGCAGCATCAGGTATAAATTTCACACCATTAACTTTTACTAAAGTCTCTAAAATTCTTATTTTTGCTCCTTTATCCTCACTTGTATCCGATTCGGGCTCCAGCATAAATGAGTGATATCTTTCCCCCGCTGTTTTTTTAAGGTCATCATTAGATCTTTCCCATGCTTGTTCAAACAACTTGCTAGCATTAACATAAGCAGGATTTTCCCCCTTAGTTATTAAATCCAATAAAAATCCAAATGTTATTCTTATATCAGCTTGCTTAAATGCTCTTATTTGATCTTTAAGTAAGTCTATGCTCTCAATTGATAGTTCAGATTTTTTTATGGGTTCAAATAATCCAGATGGCGAATGTCCAGGGTCTGGCATATCAGATTCGAATAAATTCTTCTGGAGCATAAGAGCCAAAGCAAACACATCCTCAGACTCTACTTTACTATCACTTGCATGGGCTGGAGAGGCATGGTTTCTCATCCAATTGATCATTTCTAATGATTTTCCAGCTTTCTTATGCAGAACCCCTAATTTGGTGGCTCCACTTATTAGCACTAAATCATCTACACCTGACCATCTCTCGTTTATTGTTTCACCATCTTTATCATATTTTTTACGACCACTATCATCCTTTATTGCGGAAAGGAATAAGTCTAAACCATAAGCCTCAATTCGCCGCCTAAGATTATGAATGGATGCATTCCATATATCTAAAAGAGCATGATCAGGGAAGCCAGAATCTAACAACTTTCTAGCTTGCGAAAGGAATTCTATTTCAGTATTAACTGTTGCAGGAAAATTAGTTGTTGATGGCGAGCTTAATAAAACCGGGAGATTTTTTGACATTGAATTTCCTTTAAGTAAAAATTATAATCTATGTCTTTGTGAACAAATTTACACGATATTGTAACCTTGCAGGTGCAAGAAGTAGTGTTCAAATAAATACTTGAAGAGAAAAAATCCGCCATGACAAAGCTATACACTATTCCCAATTCTTAAAAAATTCAATATGTTTAAAAAATTAATTTTCAAAACTAGCATCCTAATACTCTAAACACACCTATATACAACTAAGGATATGAACAGTATCCTTTTATAGAAGGAGTCTGATCCCTACAGATTTAGAGATTTTAATGTTTGTTAACTTCCGCCTATGACACAGAGGTGCTGTTGCAGCCCTAAAAACCTTATGTTTTGTTCAAGTCAGAGCTATACGACGCATCGTCGAATTCAATGCCCAAGCAACGGATTGTGCTTGCCAGTTTCTTATGGTTCAACAGAGGTTCAATGATTAGTATGCTGTAAAGCAAATCTTCGAGACAAAACTTCTCTACCCCCCATGAAAAATTTCGGTTGAATTGCCTGGGTGATGTGTGCCGGATAGCTCCAACTCGAGACTGAAGCATGAAGTCTTTACTATGAAAATTAGCAGACTGTATACGCAGCCTGCTAGTTTATGTTAGAGCTTATAAAGTTCAATTAATCTGGATTTTTCTCTGTCAAATTCTTCATCAAGATTTGAGAAGTCTGGAAGTGTAACCATTAAATCCTTAAGTTGATGAATAACATTCCAGACATCGTAATGAATAAAGGGATTTAAGCCAATTACATTCCCCTCATCATTATTTTTAGATTTCCCTACACCACACAATTTGATGAATTTGTTGATTGCAGTTGTTTCATTCCAGTCCGAGACAAAAAGAAGCAAGGCAGATACAGCCAAAAGGGGGTTATTTTTTTTAACAGCGGATATACCCCTGATTTTCCTAAAAAGAAATTCGTGATGCCTGGTTATTTTTTGTGCAACTCTTATCGTTGCTTCATATTTTTCTTTAAGCAACCTTCTATCATAAACCTGATAACCTCGATCTCGTGCTACTAATCGATGTGCTTGTTTAGTAAATGTGGTACTATTCACAAGATTATAGAAAACAGAATTATTTTCATTAGTCATGTCGATCATCAATGATGGATATTTGAATCTTAACGAACGATACACTTCATCGTTTATATCAAACCAAGATTTATTTTTCCTCTCTTCATCTACAATATATTTACTTTCTCCCTTACGGGAATACATGCTGGCCCTTATTAGATTGATCATGTGAGGGCTATAGTTAACAGAAAAAGTGCCTGACTGGCGTAATTCTGTAAACCATTGCCGCATGTTTCGAATATCTTCCTGATTGAACTCATCATGTTCAATACCTCTACATACAAGCTCGCGAATTATACTTGTAATCTCAGAACCTGAGGTGCCGAATTTTATAAAACCATCCCTTGATGAATCTATTTGCTTATCATCACCACTGTAATGATCGCAAAATACTTTGTGTGCATCAGTTCCGTTTTTTGTTCTAAACGAAAAATGAGATTGGCTGACTATCTTATTTGTTCTTTTCGAATAACCTTCTGAAACAACAATCGCACCGCTTACATTGCAAATTGGGCACTCTGCATCAAAGGCAACAAATTCCTTGAAATCACTGAAATTGAGTGCGTTATCTGATGAGTAATGGTTTAACAATTGAACCATGTCCAATTCCTTTTTGAATGTACGAGAATAGACCGTAATTGCCATTTGAACTCCCTTCATCATAATTTTGGTTGTATGAAATATTATCGCATAAAGATACTAATGAGCCAGTAATATAACTAGAAACGACTTTTTGTGGTTCAGCGAACTAGACGTCCGCTCCTGGCACAAAGCAGACGCCCACTCTCACGCGAATGCTTTGCCCTTGACTTGCCAACAACCGTATCGCTTGCTCCGCAACTATGGTTTTTTATTAGAATCTTCGCCACTAAATAAATTATAATAAATTGATTTTATTAGATATCTGTCAGAATCTATATGGTCAGCACGAGTAGCATGCTCTAATGTTTCAAATGCTAGGGTTTGTGCGGCTTCAGCAAAAATTCCAGGCCAACCCTTACTCAGCATCGACAGTCCTTTAAGTACCCTTATCTGAATTTCCCTCATACTGGCACCATCGCGCGCAACAGGTGAGAAAAAGTCTTCAAGTAGATCGTTATTCTGAAGTGGTGCAACATGTACAGAAGGATATTTCACTTCTATTTCATCAGATTTATTCTGCGCGTAAGCGGAAAGTATACGTACACCTCTGCCAATGACATCAATGGCGGTTCCAGGATCGTTCACTGCGGGGGAAAGGGCTCGGCAGGCTATTTCGGCCATGACGCTAAGACAAAATCGGGGGTCCTGAGCAAATGAACGTACATCCGAGACAATAATCGTCTCAAGTAAATCGGTGCTGATTGATGACTCCTGGCCCTGACTCAGGTACAAAACTGGCGTGGACGGATGTATGAAACTGCCCGGCTGCGCCACGAGGTATACATGACGGGGATCATTGGTCAGCAGCTTGCTGAGTTTCACCATATCAACATATTCAACATAGCCAATCTTTTTCGGATAAACTGCAACCGTTCCTTTCGGCTGTTCATTGTTCTCAAGCCATGGATATCCGCCGAGACAGGGATTTCTTGCTCTCGCAATAAATGTTTCGATGGCCGCCTGTTCTACTTTTGCCGTTGTCTCACCAACCCTCCCCAGAGAGGTCAAATGCTGTATCCAGCGAAGCAATGTGATGAGGATTAAGGCAATGACAACCAGTGTTACAATGAATAAAATGACTCTCCCCCTTTCTCCATAAGCTCCCATATTGAGGGCAATAATCCCTACCAGACTGAAGAGAAAAGAACCGATGAAGGTGGCCAGTACATTTTGTGTGGTGACGTCTTCAACAACTAAACGAGTAGCTCTGGGAGTCACATTAGTAGTGGCTGAACCGTAGGCTGTGACCATGATGCTCAGCGAAAATGTGGTCACTGCCAGCATACTCGATGCCAGTATGTTCAGAATGTTATCGACTGCTTCCGCACCAACCTTCACGGAAACCGACTCAGGTATCATTGATTTAAAAAGAATTGATAAAAGGGCCGTTATTATTGCGACAATTGCGAATAACGTTGCCCTGAACCATAGTTTTTTAAATGTCTGCTTCAGCATCCATTTCCAGCGTGAAATCATTCTGCATTCCCTCATATTGCAGCCGGGATAAATAAATGCCGCCTCTGTGGCGGCATGTTGCTGTTAACGAACCAGATGCAGGAAGTGCAGGTGTTTTTCGTACTGGTCCAGTATGTCATTAATCAGCTGTTCCTGATTCCAGCCCATTACATCATAATTTTGGCCGCCCTCTTTGAGATAGACTTCAGCGCGATAATATCGATGTTGTTCACTCTGCTGCTCATCATTATCCAGCGCAGCGAGCGCGAAGGTCGGTGAGTTATACCCGCGAAGCCTCACTTCATATATATAATTCAGCTCGTTGCCCAAATCGACTTCAAGGCGAATACGATCCTCGGCGGCGTCACTGATGTGGCTTATCGTTCCCTGCTTGTTAAGTTCCTCCTGAACCAGCGTCATGGCGGGTTGGATAATGTCGTCCATAAAACGTTTCACAAGAGAGCGCTTCGGCAAATACGCGATATTGCGTAACCTTCTCTGCCAGGGGATTGGGTTACGTGCAGCCGTAGGAGCAATAGTCGCCATGCTAAGGCTTTCACGCTTGGTCAAATCCCGACGCAGGGCTTTTAACAGTCCGTATATGGATATTAATAAGATAACTGAGAAGGGCAATGCACTCGCTATCGTTACGGTTTGCAACGCACTCAGCCCCCCTGCGATCAGCAGGGCAATAGCAACAACGCCCATGAGCGATGCCCAGAAAATTCGCTGCCAGACGGGCGTGTTTGCCACCCCACCTGATGCCAGAGTATCCACAACCATTGCCCCCGAATCAGCAGACGTTACAAAGAAGACGATGACCATCGCCATTGCAATGAATGACAGCACGGAAGAGAACGGGAAATGCTCCAGGAAATTAAACAGGGCAAGCGCAACATCCTGCTGAACGGTATTGGCGAGGTCAGTGGCGCCCTGGTTCATGATGAGATAGATGGCGCTGTTTCCAAACACCGTCATCCACATGAGCGTAAAGCCGGCGGGAACAAACAACACGCCAGTCACGAACTCACGAATTGTCCTGCCGCGGGAAACGCGTGCAATGAACATACCTACAAACGGCGACCATGAAAGCCACCATCCCCAGTATAATAATGTCCAGCCCCCCAGCCAGTTGCTCGACTTGGGTTCATACGCGTAAAGGTTGAACGTTTTACTCACCAGTTCCGACAGATAACCACCCGTATTTTCCACAAATGACTTCAGCAGAAGCACAGTGGGACCCAGGCACAAGACCAGCGCCAGGAGCAACACCGCCAGGCCCAGATTAAGCTCAGACAGGATGCGTATTCCCTTGTCCAGGCCGGACACCACCGAAATCGTCGCTAACCCCGTGATGACCACGATCAAAATGACCTGTACCGTTTCATTGATGGGCACGCCGAAAAGATGGTTCAAACCGGCATTCACCTGCAATACACCGTAACCCAGCGATGTTGCAACGCCAAAGACAGTGCCTATCACGGCGAAGATATCAACCGCGTGGCCTATAGGCCCGTAAATGCGATCGCCGATAATGGGATAGAGCGCAGAACGCAGCGTTAAAGGCAGACCGTGACGGTAACTGAAAAAGGCCAGAATCAGCGCCACGATGGCATAAATTGCCCATGCGTGCAGACCCCAGTGGAAGAACGTCAGGCGCATGGCTTCCTTCGCTGCCGCAACGGTCTCTGGAGTGCCGACAGGTGGCGAAAGATAATGCATCACAGGTTCGGCAACGCCAAAGAACATCAGGCCGATCCCCATCCCTGCCGAAAAAAGCATCGCGAACCAGGAGTGGTAGCTGAAATCAGGCTGCGCATGGTCTGGGCCCAGCTTTATATCACCGTAACGTGAGAGTCCAAGGAACGTGACGCTCAGTAAAATCAGGGCCACAGCAAGTATGTAGAACCAGCTGGCATTCGTGAAGATTTGTTGCTGAAGTAGTTTAAAATTTTTGTCGGCGACATCCGGGAATACGGCGGCAAAGGCGACAAGAAGGAAAATTAGCAAAGCAGATGTAAAGAATACCGCTTTGTTAATCTGGCTTGTAGACTTCTTTGGGGTTGTATCATTTTCACTCATAATCATTTATTCCATTAATTAAATTCGCACTGGATAGAAGGTACTACCTCTCACAGAGTAGCAAAGTTCAACTGGCTATGCGGGGTTAATCGGAATGCATGGTGGAATGAGTGCCGATACAAATCATCCTATATTCTAAGGAGTTTTAAGTTACTCAGCCTGCCAATTACTGGGGCATTTAATTTGTATGATCTGTATCAAAGCTGGGATATAAGTTAAGTGAAGTATATTAGGCACGAATTACCAGCGTCTGCTCTTGGCACAGAGCGGACTGTCAGCTTAGGTTAAGCCCTATGCAGTAAAAGTGTAAGATCAAGTTTGAGCTAATACAAGTTAGCCTCTTTTCACTAGTGAGCCATTTTATAGTCCCTTAATGCATTTTTAAGTAACTCAGTTTGCTCATAAGCATCATCATAATTATAAATTCCGGTAGCAGAATAATACTCTTCGATGCATAGAATATTTATCAATGGTTCACAAATCTCTTTAATAAACTCCTTGTTGTTATCGGCAAAAATAATTTTTATTCCTTCCAAAACAAAGCTATTATAATCAGCCATTATCCACCTCCTTACAGGTGTTTAGTGGAAGCGTCAGTTAACGTTACCGCGCTAACTGACGCGTCTAAATCAAGATTTTTTACTGCCAGTAAAACTATCACCCTCAAACTCATCCTGTTCGTGGTTACTCTGACGATCGGCTGTGTGTTTACGTATTTGATTCGCTATTTCCCCACCAACAGTCTGTTGTGTTCGGATAGAATTAGCACTTCCCTTCATCATCTGATACTCCGATGCTCCATTAGACAGCCCGCTCGCCATGTGAGAAGCCATGCGGCCAGCTCGTGAGAATGATGAAGCAAACCCCTGGCTTCCTCCGCTGACGCTACCTGTATTGCTCCCTGCAGAAGAACCACCGGAACCGCCTGATGGTTGTCCTCCAGAAGTATCTACGGAACCGGTATCTTCCCCGCCGCCAAATCCTCCACCTAAACCACCTTTATCACCAGAACCAGATTCTTCGGCCATCGCCGCTTGTGCAGATTCAAATGCTGCTTTTAGAGCGGAAGCACCACCACTGACTTGAGCTGTAGCGCTCATTGCCATTGCCCCAGCGCCACTGATTGCAGTAGTAGCAGCGCCAGTAATCATACCTGCTCCAAAACCACCGATCCCTTGTAAGGACGCTCCTCCAACAACGCCTGATAACAACAACGGTAATTTATTCGTCAATACTAAAAGAATAATTGACGCCAGAAGTAAAACAATAAGACTATTAAGATCAGGAATATCATTTTTAATAATAGAAAAATACTGATCTAAAAATGATTGCCCAATCCCAATGATTAATGTCATTGTAAATAATTGAATACCAATCGATAATACTGTGCGTAAGTAATTTATTGCTATATCAGAAGTCCATTTCGAGCCACCAAACCCAAGCAAAATAACTCCTGCATAACACAACACCCATGCAGAAACTAACATTATTAGCATATTTATCGCGATAAGCGCCATTACTACTAATACTATTATCGCGACGGTTATCATTATGGTCGAAATCATTGGAGACCAAATTGATGCCGCTGAACTGACCTTTGTTAATATCACAAAAGCTATATCAACTATGCTGGAGGGTGAAATACCAGTACTTGTTCCTAAAGCATTTGCTGCAAGTTGTCTCATTGAGTTAATTATAGATTGTGCTATGGCTGGGCCGTTGATTAAAAGATAATAAAAAAAACCTATCACGGCAAAAAAACGAACTATTTCTGCAAGTGCATTGATTAAACCTTCCCCTTGCATCGCCAACATACCAAATGTCCAAACCATACTGATTAATACCAGCCCCCAGAAGAGCCAATTCGCATAATCACCAATTACTAATGACCATGTGCTGGCTACTTGCTGAAACTTATCTAATAACGTATCAAGTAAACCGCTACTATCTAATTGACCAGCATAAGCATTTACAGAAAACAAAAAAATCATTCCCAAAAAAGTGAGTTTGCTTACTATTCTCATAATTACCATTCTCGCTTAGGGCTAGGATTGTTATTACTGCGCAGGGCACATTTATCGTAGCTATGTTCGTTCAATTTATTCTCTGGCGTCGATAAACAATCGTCATCTTTTTTATCACAAGAGCATAGAATCAATGGAATGATTAGAATAAAAATGACCAAAAGTTTATCTTTCATTCAGCTATCCCTCACCAAATTCGCTTCGGGCTTGGTGTGTTCTCGCCAGCTAACGCTTTTTCATCAGCAACTATTTGTTGGGCCTCTTTATCGGTCTGAGCCAGCGCCAGTGTTGCTGCAGCGTTTTGTTGAGCTATCAGAAGCGAGCGGATTTGCAGCAGCTGGTTTGTTTGAGCACTGGCAAGCTGGTTAGCGGCCTGAATAGCTTCCATTTGCCCTTGCGCGCCGGTTGCCTGAGTTTGCAAATCTGTCAGGTTATCAGCATCGCTTTGCAGTGTTTCCTGCTGTTGATCGAGAGCCTTAAACACGGCGTCGTTCGCCTTTTTACGTGCCTCAGAGTTGTTCTGTTCAGCTTTACGCAGTGCGCTGATTTCATCCGCAGTACATTCAACATTACTGTTAAAGCACGGCGATGAGCGGTAGTAATTCACGTCCTGATAACGTTTCAGATATGAATCCAGACTACCGGCCTGATTTTTGTAGTAATTAAGGGTGTCCTGCGCCTGCAACAATTTGTTGATGGTCGAATTGGCCTGATCCCAGATATAGGCTGCAGGCGCGACTGTATTTTTGAGCATGTTTTCATACTGCTGCAGCTGCGTCTGGTACTGCTGGATCTGTTTAGCCACAGCCTGAACGTTATTGACTGCGCTGATTGTGGTCTGCACCACATTAGTACCATCGATGACAGGGATACCGGCTGTCGCCGGTAATGCCATGATGGATGCCAGGAAGGAAGCTGCTAAAGATTTTTTAGCTGCTAAAATCCCTCTCAGTGATGAAAATACTAGGAGCATTAACTTCATTTGCCCACCTTAATTTTAACTGATTATTGATATTGAAAACTCGTACTTTTAACAGATACAGATATTTAGGAAGCCATAAATTTATTTATCCAAGATTCTATCCATAATATTTCTTAGTTCTTGTCTGGTTGATTCTATTTTAGCAAGCAACGTTTTTATTAATGAGGGTGAAAAATCAACTGTGCGTGGATCGTTAGCTAACCACAGTTTAAGTAACCCACCAAGTCGACCAAGATCAGCATTTACTCGGCTAAGCTCTACAACCTGATCAATATCTACAATAGACTCAACCTGATAACCCATTGCTACTTTACGAATGAAACTCGCTACACTTAAGCCAGATGCTTCTGCATTTTCCTGTATTTGCGCTTTTTCATCTGGCAAACAATAAACTTTAATTGGTGTACTATTTTTTCTAGTCTGAGAAACGGTCATATCATTCTCCATACAGGCGGTAGCCGATCAGCCTCGCAGAGCAGGACTCCATTGAGCAGCCCAGCTGCGAATAAGGGAAGGTAAAGTAGAAGCGCCGTTTACGGTGGGCCTACTTTACATGTCCTGCCCCACTGTTGCCGTTGTATATCTGTGTACCCATTGTGTATTTCGGTGTAAGCAGTGTGTTTTTTTGATGTATTTCTGCAGGTTTATTCATATATTAAGTGTGTAATATATGTGTTTTCTGAAAGGAAACTGATTTAAATACCAAAATTTAAGATAATTATTCTTTCGGTTTTATCTTCGGTGGCCTACCTCGTTTCTTTTGAACCATTTCAGCACGCTGCATTAAATCGCGGTTTTCCAGCTCTGATTCAACAGAATTATCTATCCACTCTTTAACATCTTCTCGACGCCACAAAAGTCGCTTATTGCCAGGAAGACGGCATCTGGGAGGGAGGCATTTAGGGTTCCGAGTTGCATCACTACGGATACTTTTCACTGTTTTCTTCAAAGCAAAAGCTAACTCTTCGACGGTTATAAGTTCAGGCATAACTGGTTTCATAGCAGAACCTATCTCTCAGAAAATATTTTCAGGATTTTAGCCGCTATAATTTTAGCCGCTAAATTTTGCAAACCAACGTTAAGAAGGTAATGACTCCAACTTATTGATAGTGTTTTATGTTCAGATAATGCCCGATGACTTTGTCATGCAGCTCCACCGATTTTGAGAACGACAGTGACTTCCGTCCCAGCCTTGCCAGATGTTGTCTCAGATTCAGGTTATGCCGCTCAATTCGCTGAGTGTAACGCTTGCTGATTACGTGCAGCTTTCCCTTCAGGCGGGATTCATACAGCGGCCAGCCATCCGTCATCCATACCACGACCTC